>NZ_JBHUAL010000112.1:0-30290 GCF_042789775.1 Kitasatospora sp. NPDC056800
CTCCTCGGAGGGCCGCCACCGCCGTTTCCGTCGCGCCCGCCGCGCCCGCCCGCGGCGAAGAGGTACAGACCGTTGCGGGGTCCTCCTCGTCCCGGCGGGACGGGTGCGGCAGGATGTCCGGCATGACGTCGAGCGATCGTGACGAAACCGCCGGGCCGGACGGGTCCGGCGCCGCCGCAGGGCCCCTCCCGGCAGCCGTCGCCACGGCCGCGCCGCCGGCCAACACCGTGGTCGTGCCGGCCGACGAGGACCCGGTGGCGGCGGCCGGCAGCGAGGTGTTCGGCGGGCCCCCGGGCCGCCGGGCGCTGCTCGGCGTCTCCTGGTGGGTCCCGGCGCGCTTCCTGGCGCTCGCGGTGATCGTGGTGTCGGTGCTCGGGATGGTGCAGAAGCTGCCCTGCTACGAGCAGGCCTGGTTCCAGCCGGGCTCGCCGCAGTACATCCACGCCTGCTACAGCGACATCCCGCACCTGTTCTCCGGACGCGGCTTCGCGGCCGGGCTGCACCCGTACGTGGACCGCGTCCCGGGCTCCTCGGGGGACCTCCAGTACCTGGAGTACCCGGTGCTGACCGGCCTGTTCATGCAGGTCGCGGCCTGGCTGACGCCGGGCGGCGGGGACCAGCAGAGCCAGGAGCAGTGGTTCTGGGCGATCAACGCCGGGATGCTGATGGCCTGCGCGGTGGTCGCCGCGGTGGCGCTCTCCCGCACCCACCGGCGCCGTCCGTGGGACGCGCTGCTGTTCGCGCTGGCCCCCGTCCTGCTGCTCAACGGCACCGTCAACTGGGACCTGCTCGCGGTCGCCCTGGCCGCCGTGGCGATGGCCTGGTGGAGCGGTGCCCGCCCGGGCTGGGCCGGTGTCTTCATCGGCCTGGCCACCGCGGCCAAGCTCTACCCGCTGCTGCTGATCGGCCCGCTGCTGGTGCTCTGCTGGCGGGCCGGCCGGTGGCGTGAGTTCCGGGTGATGCTGGGCGGCGCGGTCGGCTCCTGGCTGGTGGTCAACCTGCCGATCATGCTGGCCAACTGGCGGGGCTGGTCGACCTTCTACGTGTTCAGCAAGCACCGCGGCGAGGACTACGGCTCGTTCTGGCTGATCCTGATGCAGCGCCGGGGCGCCGGGCTGGCCGACCTCGACGTCTACATCGGCGTGCTGATGGTGCTGGGCTGCCTGGCCATAGCGTGGCTCGGCTTCTCGGCCCCGCGCCGGCCGCGCTTCGCCCAGCTGGCCTTCCTGGTGGTCGCGCTGTTCGTGCTGGTCAACAAGGTGTACTCGCCGCAGTACGCGCTCTGGCTGCTGCCGCTCGCGGTGCTGGCCCGGCCGCGCTGGCGGGACTTCCTGGTCTGGCAGGCCTGCGAGGTGCTCTACACCCTGGGCATCTGGTCCCACCTGGGCCTGGTCACCGGCTCCAAGCAGCACGGGATCGGCGAGGGCTGGTACCACTTCGCGATCGGGCTGCACCTGCTGGGCACGCTGTACCTGGTCGTCCTGGTGGTCCGCGACGTCCTCCACCCGGACCGCGACCCGGTCCGCTGGGACGGCAGCGACGACCCCTCCGGCGGGGTGCTGGACCACGCCCCGGACGTGTCCGTGCTGGGCACCGCCCGCCGGCTGCGCGAGGAGGAGAGCTACGCCGGGTACGCGCCGGCCGGCCCCGAGCAGTGGCTCAACGAGCCCGAGCTGCCGGAGCCGGCCGAAAAGGCCTAGCGGGTCGGAAAGGCCTGGCGGGTCAGCGGTCCACCACGCGGTCGAAGTGCGTGGTGGTGTGCCGGACCTGGAGACCGAGCTCCTCGCCGATCGCCGGGGGCTTGGTCTCCCCGTCCAGGAAGAGCAGCGAGACCTGCATGTGCGGCGGCTCGGCGAACCACAGCTGCTTGCCGGCCCAGTGGAACGGCGACTTGGTCTTGTTGACGGTCGCCAGGCCGGCCCGGGCGATGCCCTTGGCCCGCGCCCCCATGCTCTGGAGGTACTTGGGCGCCTCCAGGCCGATGCCGTGCGCGGTGCCGCCGGCGACCACCAGGATGTGGCCGTCGGAGGGCGCCGGGTGCTGGCGGTAGCCGTAGCGGTCGCCCTTCTGCAGCGGGGTGACGTCCAGGACGGTGGCCCGGACCTCCAGTGCGGCGTGGTCGCCGAGCCAGAGCCGGGTGCCGATCCGGGCGCGGAAGACCGTCTCCGGGTAGCGCTGGGCCAGCTGGTCCATGCCGGCCGCGCCGAGGTGGCTGACGAACACGGTGTGCACCGGGATGCCGGCCGCCCGGGCGGTGTCCACCCAGTACGCGACCTCCTCGATCGGGCTGGAGCCGTCCGGCCGGTCCATCGGCAGGTGCAGCGCCAGGCCCTCGAAGGCGACGCCCTCCAGCTCGTTGGCGACGGTGCGCAGGTCGGCCGCGCTCACGCCGTGCCGGCGCATGGTGGTCATGCACTCCAGCACCACCCGGGCACCGTGCAGCGAGCGCAGCGCCTCCACGCTGGCCACCGTCCGGATCACCCGGGCGTGCGGCAGCGGGAGCACCTCCTCGCCGACCCGGTACGGGGTGAGCACCAGCAGCTCGCCGCCGTACCACTCGGCGGCGTCGGCCGCCTCGTACGCGGTACCGACGGCGAGCACCCCGGTGCCCAGCAGCGTCGCCTCCTCGGCCAGCCGGTGGTTGCCCAGGCCGTAGCCGTTCCCCTTGGCGACGGGCACCAGGCCGGGGAACTCGGCGAGGACGGAGCGCTGGTGGGTGCGCCAGCGTTCGGTCTCGAGGTAGAGCGACAGCGTCATCGGGTCAGCCTCCTCAGCGGCGGGACATGTAGAGGTCGAGGGCCTTGTGCAGCAGCTTGTTGAGCGGGAAGTCCCACTCGCCGAGGTACTCGGCCGCCTGGCCGCCGGTGCCGACCTTGAACTGGATCAGGCCGAACAGGTGGTCGTTCTCGTCCAGGGTGTCACTGATGCCGCGCAGGTCGTACACCCCGCCGCCGAGGGCGTAGGAGTCGCGCATCATCCGCCACTGGATGGCGTTGGACGGCTTGACCTCGCGCTTGTGGTTGGCCGAGGCGCCGTAGGAGTACCAGACGTGCTCGCCGACCACCAGCATCGTGGTGGCGGCCAGCGGCTCGCCCTCGTGGTAGGCGATGTAGAGCCGCATGCGGTTCGGGTCCTCGGCCACCAGGGCCTTCCACATCCGCTGGAAGTAGGCCAGCGGGCGCGGGGTGAACTTGTCGCGCTCGGCGGTGACCAGGTAGAGCTGGTGGAAGATCGGCAGGTCGTCGTAGCCGCCCTGGTAGACCTCGACGCCGCTCTTCTCGGCCTTCTTGATGTTGCGGCGCCAGAGCTGGTTGAAGTTCTTGTGGATGTCGTCCAGCGAGCGGTTGGCCAGCGGCACCTGGAAGACGTAGCGGGGCTGGACGTCGCCGAAGCCGGCGCCGCCGTCCTCGCCCTGCAGCCAGCCGGCCTTGCGCAGCCGGTCGGCCACCTCGAAGGCGCGGGCCTCGTACCAGTCGGCCTCGACGTCGCGCAGGCGCTTGGCCTGCTTGCCGGCGATGGCCTCCTTGATGGTGGGGGCGTTCCAGCGGCGGATGACGATCGGCGGGCCCATCTTCACCGAGAACGCGCCCTGCGACTTGAGGTGCGCCAGCATCGGGGAGAGCCAGCGGTCGAGGTCGCGGTCGAACCAGTCGATGACCGGTCCCTCGGGCAGGTAGGCGAGGTAGCGCTTGAGCTTGGGCAGCTGGCGGTAGAGGACCAGGCCGGCGCCGACGAGCTGGTCGGTCTCGTCGAACCAGCCGATCGACTCGGAGCGCCACTCGGCCTTCACGTCGCCCCACGACGGCACCTGCATGTGGCTGGCCGAGGCGCGGCTCCTGATGAAGGCGAGGTGCTCCTCGCGGGTGATCGTCCTCAGGCGCAGGCTCATGTGCTCGGTGCTCCTCGTCGTCGGGCTGCGGTGGCCCAGGTTCTCGGGCTGACCTTATCGTCCGGGGTCCGGGCGCCCGTCGCTGCGGGCACGGCGGCGCCCCCGTCGGGTACCTGTCTCCTCTGCAGATACGCGACGGGGGCGGCGAGGGTTCCGGGCGGGGCCTGTGGGCTCGGTCCCAGCGGTGCGGTCCGGGGGCGTGCGAGGGGGCGCGGGGGCTCGGTTCAGCCCCAGAGACCGCCGCGGGCGATGCCGAGGTAGAAGCCGATCGCGGCGGCGCCGAGTGTGATCATCAGGACGAAGCGCTCGGCGGTGGTGACCGAGACGAACATGCCCCACAGGCCCGTGACGATGCCGAACAGGCCGGTCCACGAGGTCAGCAGGTGCAGGTTGTGGAAGAACGAGGTGGCGAAGGCGATCACGCCCAGCACGGCGGTGACGCCCACCAGGGCGTTCTCGCGGGGGTGCGGGTGGCCGTCGGTGTTCAGGGTGAGGGCGGGCATGCGGTGGACGGACTGTGCCATGGGTCCCACCTCCTGGCGTGGAGACGAACGGGCAGGAATCCCGTTCCGTCCAGATTGCGGTGCTTGGGCCGCTCTCACAACCCCTATGCGTTTTGTTCGGCCGTCCGGGTGCAGGTAGGCTGTGCCGTCTGCACTGGTGTAGTTGTGCCCCCTCTGCACCCTCTACCGGGTGGATCCGCCTCCGGGCGGAGCGGGGGCCGATTGTCCGACCCGGCCGCTACGGTGGGCCGGAGTCGTCACTGCTCCGGTGCCGACGCTACGCACAACCCTCCTGCCACGGAGAGACCGTGGCCGCTGAGTCCAAAGGAGGTGGGTTACTCATGCGTCACTACGAGCTGATGGTCATCCTCGACCCCTCGGTCGAGGAGCGCGCTGTCTCCCCCCTGATCGAGAACTTCCTCACCGTCGTCCGCAACGCGGGTGGCAAGGTGGAGAAGGTCGACACCTGGGGTCGCCGCCGTCTGGCTTACGAGATCAACAAGCAGTCCGAGGGCATCTACTCGGTCATCGACCTCAAGGCCACGCCTGAGGTCGTCAAGGAGCTCGACCGCCAGCTGGGCCTGAGCGAGTCGGTTCTGCGGACCAAGGTCCTGCGCCCGGACACCCACTGAGCCACCTCTGAGGCCTTCGGGTCTCGGGTAGCTCGCGTCCGCTGTTTCACGTGAAACAGCGGTGAACGGACATCTTCCCGAGAGGTCATCACCACCATGGCAGGCGAGACCGTCATCACCCTCGTCGGCAATCTCGTCGACGACCCCGAGCTGCGCTTCACCCCGTCGGGTGCGGCGGTCGCGAAGTTCCGCATCGCGTCCACCCCCCGCACCTTCGACCGTCAGACGAACGAGTGGAAGGACGGCGAGAGCCTCTTCCTCACGTGCAACGTCTGGCGGCAGCCGGCGGAGAACGTGGCCGAGTCGCTGCAGCGCGGCATGCGCGTCATCGTGCAGGGCCGACTGCGCCAGCGGTCTTACGAGACCAAGGAAGGCGAGAAGCGGACGGTCTTCGAGGTCGAGGTCGACGAGGTCGGTCCGAGCCTGCGCTCGGCGACCGCCAAGGTCACCCGGGCCAACCGGTCCGGCGCCCCCGGTGGCGGCTTCGGCGGCCAGCAGGGTGGCGGCCAGGGCGGCGGCGGCAGCTGGGGTGGAAACTCCGGCGGCGGCGGCCAGCAGGGCGGCGGCAGCTGGGGTGGAAACTCCGGCGGCGGCCAGTCCGGCCCCTCCGACGACCCCTGGGCCTCCAGCGCCCCGTCCGGTGGAAACCAGGGCGGCGGCTGGGGTGCCCCGGCCGGCGGCGGTGGCGGCTACTCGGAAGAGCCCCCGTTCTAAGAGCTGACAGATTTCGTGCGGCCCGGCCGCCGGCGTCCCCGGACGCCCGCCGGGCCGTGAACCCCAAATGGAGCACACAATGGCGAAGCCGCCTGCTCGCAAGCCGAAGAAGAAGGTTTGCGTCTTCTGCAAGGACAAGGTCAACTACGTTGACTACAAGGACACGAACCTGCTGCGGAAGTACATCTCCGACCGCGGCAAGATCCGTGCCCGTCGGGTGACCGGCAACTGCACCCAGCACCAGCGTGACGTCGCCACGGCCGTGAAGAACAGCCGTGAGATGGCGCTGCTGCCCTACACCAGCACCGCGCGCTAAGAGAGGGTGACCAAGTAATGAAGATCATCCTCACTCACGAGGTGCCGGGTCTCGGCTCCGCCGGCGAGGTCGTCGAGGTCAAGGACGGCTACGCCCGCAACTACCTGGTCCCGCGTGGCTTCGCCATCCGCTGGACCAAGGGTGGTCAGAAGGACGTCGACGCCATCCGTCGCGCCCGGAAGATCCACGAGATCCAGACCCTCGAGGCCGCCACCGCGGTCAAGGGTCAGCTCGAGGGCGTCCAGGTCAAGCTGGCCGTCCGCTCGGGCGACGCCGGCCGTCTGTTCGGCTCGGTGACCCAGGCCGACGTCGTCGAGGCCATCAAGGCCGCCGGCGGCCCGGCCGTGGACAAGCGCGCCGTCGCGATCGCCTCGCCGATCAAGACCGTGGGCTCCCACAAGGTCTCGGTCAAGCTGCACTCGGACGTCGTGGCCAACCTCGACGTCGCCGTCGTGGCTGCCTGAGCTCCGTAGAGCACAAGGCCTGAGGGCCGGACTCCTCCGGGAGTCCGGCCCTCGGTCTTTTCCGGCCCGGTTCTCTTCGGGTCTCAGCCGCGCACCGCTCCGGTGACCAGCCACTTGCCGCCGCGGGCGCGCCAGGCCAGGAAGCCGGCCCGCAGCAGCATGAACAGGTTCATCGCCCACCAGAGCCCGGCCAGTCCGGTGCCGGTGGCCGGTACCGCCAGGGCCACCGGGACGAACACCGCCAGGGTGGCGAGCCCGGCCCAGGCCAGGTAGCGGCCGTCCCCGGCGCCCATCAGCACGCCGTCCAGCACGAAGACCGGGCCGGCCACCGGCTGGGTGAGCGCGAGCAGCAGCAGGGCGGTGTCCAGCTGGGCCCGGACGGCCGGATCGGGTGTGAAGAGCGGGACGTACAGCGGGCGGGCGACCACCACCAGCAGGCCGAGCACCAGCCCGGAGACGACGCCCCACTCGACCATCCGCCGGGTGGCGGCCCTGGCGCCGGGGACGTCCGAGGCGCCCAGGTAGCGGCCGATGATGGCCTGTCCGGCGATCGCGATCGCGTCCAGCGCGAAGGCCAGGAAGTTGAACAGCGCCATGGTGATCTGGTGGGCGGCGACCTGGTCGTCGCCGAGCCTGGCGGCGACCGCGGTGGCGGTCATCAGCACCGCGCGCAGGCTGATCGTCCGGACCAGCAGCGGGCCGCCGGCCCTGGCACTGGCCCGGATGCCCGCGGTGTCCGGCCGCAGCGAGGCCCCTTCCCGGCGGGCGCCGCGGACCACCACGACCAGGTAGGCGGCGGCCATCCCGGTCTGGGCGAGCACGGTGCCCCAGGCCGAGCCGGCCACCCCGAGCCCGGCGCCGTACACCAGGCCGGCGTTCAGGCCGATGTTGGCGGCGAAGCCCGCGACGGCCACCACCAGCGGCGTGCGGGTGTCCTGGAGGCCGCGCAGCACCCCGGTGGCGGCCAGCACCATGAGCATCGCCGGGATGCCCAGCGAGCTGATCCGCAGGTACGTCACCGCGTGCGGCGCGGCGGTCGCCGAGGCGCCCAGCGCGTCGGCCGCCCAGGGCGCCAGCACCAGGGTGAGGAGGACCACCGGGACGGCCAGGCCCAGGGCGAGCCAGATGCCGTCGATGCCCTGCTGCACGGCGCCCCGGCGGTCCCCGGCGCCGATCCGGCGGGCGACCGCCGCGGTGGTGGCGTAGGCGAGGAAGACGAACACGCCGGTCGCGGTGGAGAGCGCGGCGGAGGCGACGCCCACCCCGGCCAGCTGGGGGGTGCCGAGGTGGCCGACGATCGCCGAGTCGGCCATCAGGAAGAGCGGTTCGGCGACGAGTGCGCCGAAGGCCGGGACGGCCAGGGCGAGGATCTCCCGGTCGTGCCGGCGGCGCGAGGGCTTCGGGGCCGGGGTCGGGGGCGAGGCGGTCATGGGCTCCAGGCTACTCATCCACAGGTAATGGATGTAAGGGCCTAGTGACTATTACTCGAAATCTTGAGCGGCGCGGTTCGTCCGCTCTGCGCCCACAGCCGTTCGGAGGTGTGTGAAGAATTTCTCATGCACAGGACCGGGAAGAGGTAATCCCAGGTCAACAGGTTGACGGTGGATCGATTGTTCGGTTATCCACAGGGACGTCCACAGGGGTGTCCACAGCTTTGCGGCAGTTCTCCACAGGACGGGGCCGGTCATCCACACCCCCTGTGGATAACCGCCTTGGCGCAACGGCGTCCGGCGCCTTAGCGTGGGCCCTCCGCCCGACACTCCCGCCGCCCCGGCGTCCGTTTTGTCGGGACCGTGGCGTACAAAGAGGAGCGGCTCCGCTCCACCCAGCCACCGGCAAGCCCGCTCCACCTTCGCACCACTCGCTGATCGGGGAACACGCGTGACCGGCCCCCAGTACGACGACCACGACGCCCCGCCGCCGGAGGAGGACTGGCAGCCCGCCGAGGACCCCTTCCCGGCCGGCGCCTTCGACGACGCCCCCTTCCCGGACGGCCCGGGGGACCGGCTGCCGGTCTCGCGCGGCCGTGTCCAGGGCGGTCAGGGCGGTGGCCGTGACGGCCAGAAGGGCGGCTTCCAGAAGGGCGGCAAGGGCGACCGGAAGGACGGCGGCTGGCAGCGCCGGGACGAGGGCGGCGGCGACGGGGGCGGGGGCGTGGACGGCTTCGAGCGCGTCCCGCCGCAGGACCTGGACGCCGAGAAGTCCGTCCTCGGCGGCATGCTGCTCTCCAAGGACGCCATCGCCGACGTGGTCGAGGTGCTCAAGCCGGTCGACTACTACCGGCCCGCGCACGAGATGGTCCACGGCGCGATCCTCGACCTCTACGCCCGCGGCGAGCCGGCCGACCCGATCACCGTGGCCGGCGAGCTGACCAAGCGCGGCGAGCTCCAGCGCGTCGGCGGCGCGTCCTACCTGCACACCCTGGTCAACTCCGTCCCGACCGCGGCCAACGCCGAGTACTACGCCCAGATCGTGCACGAGCGCGCGGTGCTGCGTCGGCTGGTCGAGGCGGGCACCCGGATCGCCGGCATGGGCTACGCGGCCGAGGGCGACGTGGACGAGATCGTCAACGCCGCCCAGGCGGAGATCTACGCCGTCACCGAGCAGCGCACCAACGAGGACTACGCCCCGCTCTCCGACATCATGGAGGGCGCCCTCGACGAGATCGAGGCGATCGGCTCCCGCAACGGCGAGATGTCCGGCGTCCCCACCGGCTTCGCCGACTTCGACCAGCTCACCAACGGCCTCCACCCCGGCCAGATGATCGTCATCGCGGCCCGTCCCGCGATGGGCAAGTCCACCCTGGCGCTGGACTTCGCCCGGGCCTGCTCGATCCACCACAAGCTGCCGAGCGTGATCTTCTCGCTCGAAATGGGCCGCAACGAGATCGCCATGCGCCTGCTCTCCGCCGAGGCCCGGGTGGCGCTGCACCACATGCGCTCCGGGAACATGACGGACGACGACTGGACGCGGGTGGCCCGCCGGATGCCCGACGTCAGCGAGGCGCCGCTGTTCATCGACGACTCGCCGAACCTGTCGATGATGGAGATCCGGGCCAAGTGCCGCCGGCTGAAGCAGCGCAACGACATCAAGCTGGTCGTCATCGACTACCTCCAGCTGATGCAGTCCGGCGGCTCCCGGCGGGCCGAGAACCGCCAGCAGGAGGTCTCGGACATGTCCCGTAACCTCAAGCTGCTGGCCAAGGAGCTGGAAGTCCCGGTCATCGCGCTGTCCCAGCTGAACCGTGGTCCCGAGCAGCGCACCGACAAGCGGCCGATGGTCTCGGACCTCCGCGAGTCCGGCTCGATCGAGCAGGACGCCGACATGGTCATCCTGCTGCACCGCGAGGACGCCTACGAGAAGGAGTCCCCGCGCGCGGGCGAGGCCGACCTGATCGTCGCCAAGCACCGTAACGGTCCGACCGCGACGATCACGGTGGCCTTCCAGGGCCACTACTCGCGCTTCGTCGACATGACCCGGGACTGAGCCCGGGCCCCGTCCGGGGCGGTCAGACGGTGACGGTGGCGCGGAAGAGCGTGCCGCCGGTGCCGGAGAGGCGGGTCGGGGTGCCGGTGGCGGGGAGGAAGGCGGCCTGGCCGCGGGCCAGGTCCAGGACGGTGCCGTCGGCGGCGGTCAGCCGGGTGGCGCCCTCGGTGCAGAGCAGGATCTGCGGGGTGCGGCCGTCGATCTCGCGCCCGGCGCCGTCCAGGACGAAGCGGGAGAGCCGGAACTCGTCGATCGGGACGGGGTAGAGCTCCTCGCCCGGGGTGCCCTCGACCGGGGCCGGCTCCAGCGGCTCGGGGGCGCCGGCCTCGAAGACCACGACCTTCAGCAGCTCCGGCACGTCGATGTGCTTGGGGGTGAGGCCGGCCCGCAGCACGTTGTCGGAGTTGGCCTGGAGCTCGACGCAGACGCCGGACAGGTAGCCGTGCGGGACCCCGGCGCCCAGGTAGAGCGCCTGGCCGGCCCGCAGCCGGACGTGGTTGAGCAGCATGCCGGCGACCACGCCGCGGTCGTCCGGGAAGTCCTCGGCGATCCGGGCGTACGGGGCGTACTCCCCGTCCGGGTCGGTCGCCGCCAGCACCTCGACGGTCCGCCGGACGGTCTCCGGGTCCAGCGCGAGGGCCGCGGTCAGGGCGCCGCGCAGCGCCTCGGAGGTGTCCTCGGCGGCCAGCCGCCCGATCACCGGGGCGAGCCCGGGCACCCCGAGCCCGGTCAGCAGCCGGGCCGCGTCGGCGGGCCGCCGGAAGCCGCACAGGCCGTCGAAGTCGCCCAGCGCGCAGACCATTTCGGGCTTGTGGTTGGCGTCCCGGTAGTTGCGCTCGGGGGCGTCCAGGGGGATCCCGAGGGCGTTCTCGGCGGCGAAGCCGGCCCGGGCCTGGTCGAGCGTGGGGTGGGCCTGGATGGACAGCGGGATGCCCGCGGCCAGGACCTTGAAGAGGAACGGCAGGGTCGGGCCGAACCTGGCCACGCTCGCGGCGCCCAGCTCGCCCTCGGGGTCGGCCGCGATCAGCTCGTCCAGCCGGCGCGGGCCCTCGCCGCGGTCGGCGCGGGACGGGGCGCCGGGGTGGGCGCCCATCCACAGCTCGGCCTGCGGTTCACCGGTCGGCCGCTGCCCGAGCAGCTCGGGCAGGGCGGTGAGCGACCCCCAGGCGTACGGGCGGACGGTGTTGACGAGCCTGTCCATGCGCGCGGTCCTACTCCTTCGCAGTCTGGGCGGCCCCGGATGTCCCGAGTCCGGATCGCCGGGGCGGGCCCGGCGGTGCGGGCGGTCCGGGCACGGGCAAGGGAAACGACCCTAGCCGAACGGTGTCACCCACGGGGAAACGGTGGCCACCGGGTGGGAGTGCCACGGCCGGACCTGCGGTTCCCGGCGCGGTAGTAGGATGCCAGGACGCAGTAGCCTCCGCCCTGCGCGCAGTTCGCCACCGAGGTCCTCCCGGCGGGCTGCCGGCGGAGCCGCGTTCCAGAGTGCGGGCGCCGGTGTTCCGAGACCCCCCGTCATCGGCCGAGAGGTTTGTACGTGACCGTGAACCAGCAGAGTTTTGCTGATCTCGGCAAGGTCCTGGTGATCATCCCGACCTACAACGAGGCGGAGAACGTCGAGCGGATCGTCGGCCGGGTCCGTGCCGCCGTTCCCGAGGCGCACGTCCTGGTCGCCGACGACAACAGCCCCGACGGCACCGGCGAGCTGGCCGACAAGCTGGCCGTCGAGGACGAGCACGTCCACGTCATGCACCGCAAGGGCAAGGAGGGCCTCGGGGCCGCCTACCTCGCGGGCTTCCGCTGGGGCATCGACAACGGCTACGACGTCCTGGTCGAGATGGACGCGGACGGCTCGCACCAGCCCGAGGAGCTGGACCGGCTGCTGGGCGCGCTGCGCGGCGCCGACCTGGTGCTGGGCTCGCGCTGGGTGCCGGGCGGCCGGGTGGTGAACTGGCCGAAGTCCCGGCTGCTGCTCTCGCGCGGCGGCTCGACCTACTCGCGGCTGATGCTGGGCGTGCCGATCCGGGACGTCACCGGCGGCTACCGGGCGTTCCGCAAGGAGACCCTGCTGGGCCTGGGCATGGACGAGGTCGCCTCGGCCGGGTACTGCTTCCAGGTCGACCTGGCCTGGCGCACGGTGAAGGCCGGGTTCAAGGTCGCCGAGGTGCCGATCACCTTCGTCGAGCGCGAGCTGGGGGCGTCCAAGATGAGCCGCGGCATCGTGGTCGAGGCGCTGTGGCGGGTGACCACCTGGGGTGTCACCGACCGGCTGGCCAAGCTGCGCGGGTCCACCGCGAAGCGCTGACCGACCGAACCGTCCGTAGCCGAAGGGCCCGTCCACCGTTTCGGTGGACGGGCCCTTCCGCATGTCCGGGGGAGGTGCGCCGGGCGCCCGGGGGGCTCAGCAGCCGCTCCTGAGCACGCCCTCCGGCAGGTAGCGGTCGGCCCAGACCGCCAGTTCGGTGAGCGCGGGCTTGAGCGCGAAGCCGGCCTCGGTGAGCCGGTAGCTGACCCGCAGCGGCGGGCCGGCGTCGACCTCGCGGACGACCAGCCCGGCCTCGGCCAGCTCGGTCAGCCGGTCGGAGAGCATCCGCTCGCTGATGCCCGGGACGGCGCGGCGCAGCTCGGAGAAGTACGCGGGGCCGCCGTTGGTGAGGACGCCCAGCAGCATGCCGGTCCAGCGCTTGCCGAGCAGGGTGAACACCCGGGTGAGGGCCAGGTCGACGTTGCGGCACGGGCCGGGGCCCTCGGCGCCGCACGCGTCGGTGGCGATCGGGACTCCGTCGGTCACTGCCTCGTGCTCGGCCATGGGTCCAGCCTACTCGAACCCCTACTAGTGACTGTAGAAAAGTAAGCTGCTACCGTAATTGCAGTCGCAGCGAAATCAGCAGCTACTTATTATCTGGAGGCACTGCCATGCCCACGCTCCTGCACCTCGACTCCTCCGCGATCGCCGACGGCTCCGTCTCCCGCGAGGTCACCGCCGCCTTCCGCGCCGCCTGGCAGGCCGAGCACCCCGAGGGCACGGTGATCTACCGGGACCTCGCCGCCGACCCCCTCCCGCACCTCGACGTGCACGGCATCAGCGCCGGATTCGCCCCCGCCGAGGCCCACAGCGCCGAGCAGGCCGCCGCCTTCGCGCTGCGCGAGCAGGTGATGGCCGAGCTGGAGCAGGCCGACGCCGTGCTGATCGGCAGCCCGATGTACAACTTCACGATCCCGTCGACCCTCAAGACCTGGCTGGACCACGTGATCCTGGTCGGCCGCACCGCCGGCGAGACGCCCTCCGCCAAGGGCACCCCGGTCACCGTGGTCGCCTCCCGCGGCGGCTCGTACGCGCCCGGCGCCCCGCGCGAGCCGTTCGAGTTCGTCACCACCTACCTGGAGAAGGTGCTGACCGGCATGCTCGGGCTGGAGGTCGACTTCATCGTCCCGGAGTTCACCCTGGCGGCCGCCGTCCCGGCGATGGCCGACTTCGTCCCGAAGGCCGTCGAGTCCAAGGCCCAGGCCCTGGAGCAGGCCGCCCGCCGGGCCAAGGAAGCGGCCGCCCGAGCCGCGGTGTGACGTGCACCGGAGGCGCGCCCCACCGGGCGCGCCTTCCGCGCAATCGGCCGTCGGTGCTCCCATGCTGTAGGGCGCAGGGAATCCGACCGCCGACCAGAGGGAGCAGCCCGTGACGACGTCCCCGTCCGAGGAGAGCGCCGGCGCGGAGCGTGCCCAGGCCCGCCCGGCCGCGGGCGCGGTGCCGCCCGAGCCCGGGCAGCCGGCCCGGCCGCTGGAGGTCGCCGTCTTCACCGGCCCCGAGTCGGCCTTCTTCGCCACCTCGACACTGATCCTCGGCGAGCGGACCGCGATCCTGGTGGACGCCCAGCTGACCCGCAGCGCCGGGCGCGAGCTGGCCGAGTGGGTCGCCGGCAAGGGCAGACGCCTGCTCGCCGTCGTCGTCACCCACCAGCACCCGGACCACTACTTCGGCGCCGAGGAGGTGCTGCGGCTCTTCCCCGACGCGCAGCTGCTGGCCGCCCCGGCCGTGGTCGAGGGCATCCGGCGCACCGTCGCCGCCAAGGTCGCGCAGTGGAAGCCGGTGTACGGCGACGACATCCCGGACCACCCGCTGATCCCCGCCCCGCTGCTGCCGCAGCCGCTGATGCTGGACCGCCAGGTGATCCCCGTGCTGCTGCTCGGCCAGGCCGACTGCGGGGACTCCACGGTCGTCCACGTGCCGAGCATCCGCACCGTGATCGCCGGGGACTTCGTCCACAACGGCACCCACGTCTGGACCGCCGACACCACCCCGGCCCAGCGCACCACCTGGGGGCACAACCTCGGCCGGATCGCCGACCTCGGCGCGGACCGGGTGATCGCCGGCCACCGGGCCCCGGACCAGGGCGACGACGCCGCCCGGGTGCTGGCCTTCACCGGCGAGTACCTCCAGGACTTCGACCGGCTGCTGGCCGAGCACCCGGACGACCCGGAGGCGCTGGTCACGGCGATGAACGAGCGGTACGGGGAGCTGACCCTGCCGTCCTTCCTGCAGCTGGGCGCGGCGGCCAACACCGCCCGCGCGGCCGGGGAGCCCGAGGAGGACCGGGAGTCCGAGGAGGGCGACGGGCCCGAGCAGGCGTAGGGCGGATACTGGCCGCATGACGCCGTACGACGTGATCGTCCCGGCGGGCGGGGCCGCCCGGCGCCTCGGCGGGGCCGACAAGCCCGGGCTGACGGTCGGCGGGACCACCCTGCTCGACCGGGTGCTCGCCGCCTGCGCGGGCGCCCGCACCACCGTCGTGGTCGGCCCGGTCCGGCCGACCGCGCGCGGCGGCGTCCACTGGACCAGGGAGCGGCCGCCCGGCGGCGGGCCGGTCGCCGCCGTCGCGGCCGGGCTCGACCTGGTCACCGCGGACACCGTGCTGCTGCTCGCCGCCGACCTGCCCTTCCTGGACCGGCGGACGGTGGACCGGCTGGTCGCCGCCCTCGACCGGGCCGGGGCGCACGGGGACGCCGCCGTGCTGGTCGACGCGGGCGGCCGCGACCAGCCGCTCGCCGCCGCCTACCGCACCGCCCCGCTGCGCGCCGCGCTGGCCGCCCTCGGCGATCCCGCCGACCAGCCGCTGCGCCGCCTGGTCGGCGGACTGCCCCGGCTGCGGGTGGCCGACACCGACAACGTCGCCTACGACTGCGACACCTGGGAGGACCTGGAGCAGGCCCGCGAGCGCGACCGGACCTGAGGCGCACCGTCCCGGCCACCGACGTGTGAGCGAAACGACGCGCCCCGCACACGGGGCGAACACTTCGGGAAACCACCGATCAGGCAGCATGGGCGCATGGAGCGCACGCTGGATGACTGGATCGCCGAGGTCAAGGCCGACCTGGGCATCGACCTGGACGTCGACGTCCACGGTCTGCTCGACACGGCCCGGGTGGTCGCGCACGGGGTGGCCCGGCCGGCCGCGCCGCTGACCGCCTTCCTGATCGGCTACGCGGCCGCCCAGCGGGGCGGCGGGGCGGAGGCCGTCGCCGAGGCGGCCCGGCGGACCGAGGCCCTCGCCGAGGGCTGGGGCCCCGCCGACCGGCCGGGCGAGTCGTGAGCGCGGTCGGACAGCCGACCGTGGCCGCACCGTCCACCGGTCCCGGCGTGCTGAGCTGGCCCGGCGCCCGGGAGACCGCGCGCCGGGCCGGGCTGCGCCCGCTGCCCGGGGTCCCCGTCCCGCTGGCCGAGGCGCTCGGCCGCACCCTCGCCGAGCCGCTCGGCGCGCTGACCGACCTGCCCGCCTTCGACACCTCCGCGATGGACGGCTGGGCGGTCGCCGGTCCCGGCCCGTGGCGGGTCGCCGGCCGGGTGCTGGCCGGACGGGCCGAGCCGGCGCCGCTGGCCGACGGCACCGCCGTGGAGATCGCCACCGGCGCCCAACTGCCGCCCGGCGCCACCGCCGTACTGCGCCGTGAGCACGGGTGGACGGACGCCGCGCTGCTGCACGACCGCGGCCCGCGGCCGCTGACCACCGGCCAGGACATCCGCCCGCGCGGCCAGGAGTGCCGCCTGGGCGAGGAGTTGCTGCCGTCCGGCACCCCGGTCGGGCCGGCCGTGCTCGGCCTGGCCGCCGCCTGCGGCCACGACCGGCTGCCGGTCCGCCGCCGTCCGGAGGTCCGACTGCTCGTCCTGGGGGACGAGTTGCTCACCTCCGGGGTGCCCGGGTCGGGCCTGGTCCGGGACGCGCTCGGGCCGCTGCTGCCGCCCTGGCTGCGGGCCGCCGGCGCCGGGACGCCCGAGGTCGGGTACGTCCGGGACGACTTCGGGCTGCTCCGGGACGCGCTGCGGCACTCCACCGCCGATCTGGTGGTCACCACCGGCGGAACGGCCGCCGGACCGGTCGACTTCCTGCACCGGGCGCTCGCCGAGGCCGGCGCCCGACTGCTGGTGGACGGCGTCGCCGTCCGGCCGGGGCACCCCATGCTGCTGGCCGAACTCCCCGGTGGCCGCCACCTGGTGGGCCTGCCGGGCAACCCGCTGGCCGCCGTCGCCGGGATGGTCACCCTCGTCCTGCCGCTGCTGCACGCCCGCAGCGGACGGACCGTCGGCCCGCCCGCCCTCGCCCCGGCCGCGGCCCCGCTGGCCGGGCACCGGACGGACACCCGGCTCCAGCCGGTCCGGCGGACCGCCGAGGGCGTCCTGCCGCTGGCCTTCGACGGCCCGGCGATGCTGCGCGGGCTGGCCCGGGCCGAGGCGCTCGCCGTGGTGCCGCCCGGCGGGGCGGCGGCGGGGGAGACGGTCGAACTGCTGGAGGTGCCGTGAACGAGGGAACCGTCAAGAGCCGCGCGGCCGGCGCGGGGGCCGCCGGGGTGGGCGCATGAGCCGGATCCGACGCAACCTCGCGCCCGGCACCGAGCCGTGGGCGGACGCCGGGATCGTGCTGCCCGCCCGACGGGCCGAGCCCGCCGTGCGGCAGGTCGGCTCCCGGCTGCTGCTGGCGCTCGCCGTCCTGGTCGCCACCACGTTCATCGTCTACCTCGACCGGGACGGCTACAACGACAACGCCGGCGGCGGGCTGAGCTTCCTGGACGCGGCGTACTACGCCACCGTGACGCTCTCCACCACCGGGTACGGCGACATCACCCCGTTCAGCGACGGCGCCCGGCTCACCAACATCTTCGTGATCACCCCGCTGCGCGTGGTGTTCCTGATCATCCTGGTCGGCACCACCCTGGAGGTGCTCACCGAACGGACCCGCCTGCAATGGCGGTTGAACCGCTGGAGGTCCACCGTGCGCGAGCACACCGTCGTCATCGGCTACGGGACGAAGGGCCGCAGCGCCGTCGACACCCTGATCGGGCAGGGGGTGAAGAAGGAGGAGATCGTCGTCGTCGACCCGCAGCGCAAGGTGGTCGACGCCGCCGCCCAGCACGGCCTGGTCGGGGTGGTCGGCGACGCCACCCGCACCGACACCCTGGTGCGCGCCGGGCTGCCCACCGCCGCGCGGGTGGTGGTCGCGCCGGAGCGGGACGACACCGCCGTGCTGATCACGCTGACGGCCCGCCAGTTGAACAAGGCCGCCACCGTGGTCGCCGCCGTACGGGAGGACGAGAACGCGCCGCTGCTGCGGCAGAGCGGCGCCGACGTCGTGGTGACCAGCTCCAGTTCGGCCGGGCGGCTGCTCGGGCTGTCGATGCTCAGCCCGCACGCCGGGGCGGTGATGGAGGACCTGCTGACGTACGGCAACGGGCTGGACGTGGTGGAGCGCCCGGTCACCCGGGCCGAGGCCGGGCACAGCCCGCGCGAGTGCGCGGACCTGGTGGTCGCGGTGGTCCGGGGCCGACGGGTGCTCAACTACACCGAGCCGGAGGCCGCCGTGCTCCAGCTCACCGACCGGGTGATCGTCATCAAGTCCAGCGCGGCCGCGCCGACGGGCTGAGCCGCGCCCACGGGCGGGTCGAGCGTCGCCCACGGGTCGAGCCGCGCCGACCGGTTGAGCCGCGCCGTGGAACCGCCCCCGCCCGCAGTAGGTTCGGGGCATGCATGCGATGACGATTCCCGTACCCGGCGGTCCCGAGGCACTGGTCTGGGCCGAGGTGCCCGACCCGGTCCCCGCCGAGGGCGAGGTCCTGGTCGAGGTGGCGGCCACCGCCGTCAACCGCGCCGACCTGCTCCAGCGGCAGGGCTTCTACAACCCGCCGCCCGGCGCCCCGCCCTACCCGGGGCTGGAGTGCGCCGGGCGGATCGTCGCGCTCGGGCCCGGGGTGGCCGGCTGGGCGGTCGGCGACGAGGTGTGCGCGCTGCTGGCCGGCGGCGGCTACGCGCAGCGGGTCGCGGTGCCGACCGGGCAGCTGCTGCCGCTGCCCGCGGGGCTGTCCGCCGAGCAGGCCGCGGCACTGCCCGAGGTCGCCTGCACGGTCTGGTCCAACGTCTTCCTCACCGCGCACCTGCGGCCCGGCGAGACGGTGCTGCTGCACGGCGGCGCGAGCGGGATCGGGACGATGGCGATCCAGCTGGCCAAGGCGGTCGGCGCCCGGGTCGCGGTCACCGCGGGCGGCCCGGAGAAGCTGGCGCGCTGCGCCGAGCTGGGCGCGGACATCCTGATCGACTACCGCGAGCAGGACTTCGTCGAGGTGCTCCGGGAGGCCACCGACGGGGCCGGGGCGGACGTGATCCTGGACATCATGGGCGCCAAGTACCTCCAGCGGAACGTGGACGCGCTGGCGGTCAACGGGCGGCTGGTGATCATCGGACTCCAGGGCGGGGTGAAGGGCGAGCTCGACCTCAACACGCTGCTGCGCAAGCGCGGGGCGGTGATCGCCACCAACCTGCGCGGGCGGCCGCTGGCGGAGAAGGCGGCGATCGTGGCGGCGGTGCGGGAGCACGTGTGGCCGCTGGTCGAGTCCGGGGTGGTGAAGCCGGTGGTGGACCGGGTGCTGCCGCTGGCCGAGGTGGCCGAGGCGCACCGGGTGCTGGAGCGCGGGGAGCAGGTCGGGAAGGTCGTGCTGCGGGCCTGAGCACGGGGGACCCCGGTGGTGGGGCGGCGGCCGGACGGGTGTGAATTGCCCGAAATGCCGTAACGGCGGGCGCGTGCGAATCTGGTCCGGAGCAGTCCCGCCGCCGATCCCGCCCCCGGGCGCCGTCGGCCGTCGGAAGGACTCCGACCGTGGCCGCATCTCCGCACGCATCCCTCGGGCCGCTGCCCGTCGCGCCGCACCACCGTCGTCCGTCCCGCCGTTCTCCGGGTCGCGCCCAGCGGCTGTTCGCGGCGGCCGTGCTGGGGCTCACGCTCCCGCTGGCCGCCGCCTCGGCGGCGGTGGCGCTGCCCTCGCCGGGGGCGCTCCCCCTGCCGGCGGCGTATCCCTCGCCGGACGCGGGGACGCGTGCCGAGCCGGGCGGTGGGCCGGCCGCCGAGCAGGACGACGAAGCCGACGACGAACCGGGCGTCCCCGGGCCGGTGGCCGCGCCGCCGCGGCGACCGCTGCCGCGTCCGCACCCGGCCGGCAACGCCCCGCAGGCCCACCGGCACCACCTGGCCTCGCTGCCCGAGCGCTCCGACGCCGCCGTGGAGCAGGCCCCCGACCAGGCTCCCGAGCAGCTGCCGGACCAGGCCGCCGACCAGGCCGTCGAGCAGGCCCCGGAGCAGGCTCCCGACCAGGCTGCCGAGCAGACCCCGGAAGAGGCCCCGGACCAGGCCGTCGGGGCCGAGCAGCCGGAGGCCGACGGGGACGCCGCGGAGGCCGAGGCCCCCGGCGCGGCCGCCGTCCCGGACCCGGCCGCGGCGAACACGGCCGAGGCGGTCGCCGGACAGCCGGTCGCGGCCGTGGCCGGGGTGCCCGCGCTCTTCCCCGCCCGCTGGCAGGACGCCTCCACCACCCAGCTCCCGCTGGGCGTCGGCCTGGGCCTGATCGGCTGCGGCCTGGGACTGGTCGGCCTGCGGCTGCGCAAGGACTGAGTCCCGCCAGCGCCGGTGTCGCTGCTGCGGCGGCGCAAGGGCCGGGGGCGCGGCGCGCCCGGAGCGGGCCCGGGGTTTCGGCGGCCACGGAGCGGCGGACCGCCGTGCGCGGGGCCGGGGTGCCGTCGCCGGGCGGCCGGTGGCCGGTCGGCGGACCGGGTGCGGGAACTGAGTATCCGTACGGATTCCCGCAGGGCGTCCGGAGGCGTAGCGTCGTCACGGGTGGCGCAGGACGGCGGGACGACCGGGGGCTTCCGCCCGACCAACCCCAGTGAGAGAGAATGTTGTTCATGACGAATCCGATGAACGAGCGCCCGTCGCAGGAGCCCTTCCGGGCCGGCGGCGGGCAGTCGCAGGACGGCCAGAAGGTGCTGATCGTCGGACCGGACGGGCTGCCCGTGGGCCAGGGGTTCGCCGGTGCGGCTGGGGACGGGGACGACGAGGGCGACGTGCCGCGCGAGCTCCCGGTGACCGAGATGGTCGAGCAGCCCGCCAAGGTCATGCGCATCGGCAGCATGATCAAGCAGCTGTTGGAGGAGGTCCGGGCGGCGCCTCTCGACGAGGCGAGCCGGGTCCGGCTGAAGGACATCCACGCGAGCTCGATCAAGGAGCTCGAACTGGGGCTGGCTCCGGAGCTGGTCGCCGAGCTGGAGCGGCTGTCGCTGCCGTTCACCGACGACACCATCCCGACCGAGGCCGAGCTGCGGATCGCCCAGGCCCAGCTGGTCGGCTGGCTGGAGGGCCTGTTCCACGGCATCCAGACCGCCCTGTTCGCGCAGCAGATGGCGGCGCGGGCGCAGCTGGAGCAGATGCGGCGGGCGCTGCCGCCCGGGCTGCACAGCGGCGAGCCGGACGAGGACGAGCCGGGCCAGGGCCGCGGCATCCGCTCCGGCCCCTACCTGTAGCCGCACCCGGCGGTACCCGCCGGTAGGCGCCTCCGGGCCGCCCGGACCGCGGTCGGACCGGACGTACCACGACGATCCTCCCCGGCCCCGGGCCGCCGGGCCGGGCGGCCCCCGGGCCGGGACCGGCCCCGGCCCTGGACCGATCACCGTCGGCGCGAGCCGATACCCTGGCCCCTGTCGCCGGCCGGTGGAACCGCCGCGGCAGGGGCCCGCCAGGCCAGCGGGCCGGGCCCACCACGCACGGACGAGACCGAACGTCAGGTTGCGGCGAGCACGGCCGCGCCGAGGGGGAGCAGAGGACCATGAGCGAGCACGGCAACGCGGCGGTCGAGGGCTTCTCCCTGGGCAACGGCCGCTATGTGCTGCAGCGGCTGCTGGGCGAGGGCGGCATGGCCTCCGTGCACCTCGCCCACGACCGCGTGCTGGACCGGCAGGTCGCGCTGAAGAGCATGCACAGCGAGCTGGGCCGGGACGACTCGTTCAAGGAGCGGTTCCGCCGCGAGGCCCAGGCGGTGGCCCGGCTGGAGCACCCGAACATCGTCACCGTGTACGACAGCGGCGAGGACATCGCCCCGGACGGCTCCAGCACGCCGTACATCGTGATGCAGCTGATCGACGGCAACGGCCTGCGCGAGGCGATCAACGAGGCGGTCGGCCAGTACGGCGCGATGCCGGCCGAGGAGGCCCTGAAGGTCACCGTCGGCGTGCTGAACGCGCTGGAGGCCTCGCACGACATGGGCCTGGTGCACCGCGACATCAAGCCCGGCAACGTCATGTTCGACCGCAAGGGCAACGTCAAGGTCATGGACTTCGGCATCGCCCGTGCGCTGGAATCCGGCGTCACGTCGATGACGCAGACCGGCATGGTGGTCGGCACCCCGCAGTACCTCTCGCCCGAGCAGGCGCTCGGCAAGCCGGTGGACGCCCGCTCCGACCTCTACTCGGTCGGCGTGATGCTCTTCGAGATGATCACCGGGCAGCTGGTCTTCGACGGGGACTCGGCGTTCTCGATCGCCTACAAGCACGTCCAGGAGGAGCCGCCGGCCCCCTCCACCCTCAACCGCTCGATCACGCCCGAGGTGGACGCCTTCGTCGCCCAGGCGCTGCGCAAGGACCCGGCGCACCGGTTCCAGAGCGCGGCGGCGATGCGGGACGAGGCGGAGCGGCTGATCGCGGCCACCAAGGGCGGCGACAACGGGCACCGGCTGCAGGCCAGCACCCCGCTGGTGATCAACGAGGGCCCGCGCTCGGTGCACGCCGCTCCGCAGGCCCCGCAGACACCCCAGCCGCAGTACCTCCAGCAGGGGGCCCAGCAGTACCGGACGCCGCCGCCCGCCTACCAGACGCCGCAGCCGCAGGCCCCGCACACCCCGCACCCGCAGTACCTCCAGCAGGGCGGGCAGCAGTACCAGACCCCGCCGCCCGCGTACCAGACCCCGCGGCCGCAGGCCCCGCACACGCCGCACCCGCAGTACCTCCAGCAGGGGGCGCACACCCCGCCGCCGCAGCCGATGCCGCCGTACCAGCAGCCGAAGGCGCCCACCAGCGGCGGCGGCTGCTCGACGGCCGTGGTCGTGATCGGGATCATCGTCGGCGTGCTGGTGCTCGCGGGCATCATCATCGCGATCGTGGTCAACAAGGCGGACGAGAAGACGGGCGGCAAGTTCAGCCACGCGGACCGTCCCGCCGACGTGCTGGTCCTCGACCTCCCGGCCGACCGGAATGGCCTGCTCTGACGGTTTCCGGCAGGTTCGGGGGTACCACGGTCGTCCGCCGGAGGCGGTAGCGTTCGGGGATACGTAAGCGACAGGGCACCGCGATCCGAGCGAACGCCCGGGGCGAGGAGCGATGGCACAGACGCAGCAGCCGGACGACGACGCGGGTGTCCGGGCGGTCGGCCGGACCGGCGGAACCCCGAGGATTCCCGAGCCCGGCGGCGAGGCCCCGACCTCGGCGCTGCCGCCGGTCGCCACGGGCGGCCCGCACACCCCGGGCCGTGGCACCGCCGTGCCGCTGAGCACCGTCGGGGACGGCCGTTACCGGCTGACCTACCGGCTCGGGCGCGGCGGCATGGCCGAGGTGTTCGCCGCCGAGGACGTGCGGCTCGGCCGCACCGTCGCGGTCAAGCTGCTGCGTGGCGAGCTGGCCCAGGACGACGTCGCCCGGCTGCGCTTCACCCGCGAGGCACACGCCGTCGCGGCGCTCAACCACCACTCGATCGTCGCGGTCTACGACACCGGCGAGGAGTACGACGGGGACGAGTCCACGCCGTACATCGTGATGGAGCTGGTCGAGGGCCGCACCGTCCGCGAGCTGCTGGCGGACGAGGAGGCGCCGCCGGTCGACCAGGCGCTGATCATCATCGCCGGGGTGCTGGAGGCGCTCGCCTACAGCCACCGCAGCGGCATCGTCCACCGCGACATCAAGCCCGCCAACGTGAGCATCACCAACGCCGGCGCGGTCAAGGTGATGGACTTCGGCATCGCCCGGGCGCTGACCGGCGGGGCCACCACGATGACCCAGACCGGCATGGTCATGGGCACCCCGCAGTACCTCTCGCCCGAGCAGGCGCTCGGCAAGCCGGTCGACCACCGCTCGGACCTGTACGCGGCCGGCTGCATGCTCTACGAACTGCTCACGGTGCGACCGCCGTTCACCGGCGACACCCCGCTGTCGGTGGTCTACCAGCACGTCCAGGACCCGCCGGTGCCGCCCTCGCAGGCCAACGGCCGGGTGCCGGCCGGCCTCGACGCGCTGGTGCTGCGCTCGCTCGCCAAGAACCCGGACGACCGCTTCCAGGACGCCGACGAGTTCCGCGCCCACGTGCAGCACGCGCTGCGCGAGATGCACGGCGCGGGCGGGGCCGCCTGGGCCGGCGGGGCCGCGGTCGACACCGGCGCGACCCAGGTGCTCCGGCCGGACCAGGCCGCGGCGACCGCGGCCTTCGGCGCGGTGGGCCCGGCCGACCAGACCTCCGTGCTGCCGTACTCGACGGGCGGCCCGCACACCCCCTCCTCGCCCTACCCGGCGGCCGGCGGCCCGTACGGCGGCGGTACCGGTGCGGGCGGGGACGACGACGGCCCCGGCCGGCGGCGCGGGCCCTGGGCCTGGGTGGCCGGCGCGATCGCCGTGCTGGTCGCGGCCGGTGCGGGCATCGCGTTCGCGCTCAGCGGCAGCGAGCCCACCGGCCACTCGGACATCTCGCCGCAGCCCCCGGCGGCCACCAGCACCGAGACGACCGCGCCCCCGTCCCAGAGCGGCCTGGCGACCCCGCCGGCCTCGGCCTCCGGCAGCAAGAAGCCGCAGCAGCCGACCGACCCCGGCAACAACAACGGGAACAACAACGGGAACAGCGGCAACAACATGTCGCCGTCGCCGAACACGGGCAAGCACACCCCGACCCCGACGCCGACCGGGACGGCCAGCCACACGCCGACCGGGACGGCGCCCGCGACGACGGCGCCGCCCACGACGGCGCCGCCGCAGACCGCGGGCCCCGGCACCGGGTCGCCGAAGCCGCCGACGGACCCGAAGCCGTCCATCCCGGTCGTGCCGCCGACCCCCTGACCCGGTCGGCGGCGGCGGGTCAGTTGGCGAAGGCGTCCAGGACCTGCTCGTACTCCTGGCACCACCACGCCAGCTGGCCCGCGGAGGCGGGGTAGAGCGGGTCGGCCCGGTGGTCGGCCCGCTGGTAGCGCCACTGCAGCATCCAGAAGTCGTTCAGCCGCTCCCACCAGACCCGGTGGACGGCGGCGGCCAGGTGCTCGGCGGTGGCCGCCCCGGAGGCCCGGTAGGCCTGGGAGTAGCGGCGGACCCGGACCAGGTCGAGGGCGCCGGACGAGCGGTCGTTGAAGAGCAGCGTGGCGGCCCGGACCGCCTCCTCGGCGCGTGGCTGCGGGCCGAGCTTGTCCCAGTCCAGGACGGCCGCCACCCGGCCGCCCCGCGGGTCGTCCTCGTACAGCAGGTTGAGGCCGTGGAAGTCGCCGTGGGTCCAGCCGGTGGGCGGCGCGGCCTCCGGGGCGGGGCGGCGGTGGGCGTGCTCGGCGAGCAGTTCCAGCCGTTCCGTGAGCCGTTCCACCACGAGGGCGTCCAACTCCCCGGCCGGCTGGTGCTCCCGGGCGCGGCGCCGCAGGTCGCGGGCGAGTGCGGCGCTGTCGACGGGGTCGGCGCTCCGGTACCCGGCGGGTTGTTCGAGGGGGGCGCAGACGTCGTCGAGCGCGCCGTGCAGCCGGCCGAGCAGCGTGCCGAGCGCGTCGCACTGCGACGGGTCGAGCTCGTCGCCGTGCCGGTGCCGGCCCTCGACCCAGGGGAACAGGGCGAACAGTCGGCCGCCCCAGGCGGCCACCGTGCCGGACCGTTCGGCGCAGGCCAGCGGGGGTGCGACGGGCAGGCCGAGGGTGTTCAGCGCGGCCATCGCGCGGTGGTGGGCGAGGATCTTCGGACGGCTGGCGGTGGCGGAGTCGACGTAGCACTTCAGGAAGTACGGACCGGCCTCGGTGGTGACCAGGTACCCCCGGTTCAACAGGCCCTCGGCGACGGGTTCGGTGGTCAGCGGCCGTCCGACCCGGTAGCGGGCCAGGACCTCGGCGAGCGCACCCCCCGGGACGGGGGGACTGAGGGTCCCCATCGGTGGTGCGGAGAGATCGGGGCGGGCCGGTGCGCAGGCAAGGGTCTGGCTGAAAGTCACGTGCAGAGGTTATGGCCCCCTTGTGGGGGCCCTTGACAAACCGTCAGTTCTGTGAAGGGCCGGATCAGTACTGGTGGTCGGCCTGGTGCCGCGCCACGAAGGCGGCCGCCTGGGTGCGCCGCTCCATGCCCATCTTGGCGAGCAGACTGGAGACGTAGTTCTTCACCGTCTTCTCCGCCAGGTGCAACTCGTTGCCGATCTGACGATTTGTCATACCTTCGCCGATCAGATCGAGGATCCGCCGTTCCTGCTTGGTGAGTTGGGCGAGCCGTTCGTCCTCCTTCTCCCCGCCGTCGCGCAGCCGGGCGAGCACCCTGCTGGTGGCGACCGGGTCGAGCAGCGAGCGGCCGGCCGCGACGTCCCGGACGGCGGTGATCAGGTCGGTGCCGCGGATCGCCTTCAGCACGTAGCCGGAGGCGCCGGCCATGATCGAGTCGAACAGCGCCTCGTCGTCCGAGAACGAGGTGAGCATCAGGCACTTGATCTCCGGCAGTTTGGACCGGATCTCGCGGCAGACCTCGACCCCGTTGCCGTCCGGCAGCCGGACGTCGAGCACCGCCACGTCCGGGTGGACCGCAGGGATCCGGGTGAGCGCCTCGGCGGCCGTGCCGGCCTCGCCGACGACCTCGATGTCGTCCTCGACCGAGAGCAGATCGTGCACGCCCCGCCGGACGACCTCGTGATCGTCGAGCAGGAATACCCTGATTTGTCCGTTATCAGTCACGTCCAAAGCCTCCCATAACACCGTACGAAAGACCTATCGCCCGGACCTCCATACCAACGCGATCCGGCCACAGCCGTCCGAAACCGATACCGAGAACCCCCTTACGTACGGGCGTCTGCCCGGATAACGTGCGCTGGTGTCCTGAAGGCGCTCGAATTGAGAGCTGCGTCACGCCGACCGTCACCCCCACCCTTCCGACGGCGAGCCGAACGCGGCACCCTCGGGGTTGTAGGCCCTGAACAAGTAGGACGTCCTAGCGCAAGCGCGTCGAGGGCGGACGCTGGGTAACGTTCTCGTGAGGGACGCCGTCGGAACAGGATCACCACCTGCCCCGCAGTGGGAGCGCACACCCACGCGCGCCCCGCGAGGCGGTGACCGGACCGGTCACCGGCGACCCCGGGCGGCCGGACAGACCGAGGAGTGAACGTGACCGTCAAAAGCACGGCGAGGGCCCGCAAGAAGGCGGCCCCCGGCGTCCCTGACACCCTCCGCGCCACGGGCAAGGACGCCCAGCCGGAGCTCGTCCAGCTGCTCACGCCGGAAGGCGAGCGGGTCGAGCACCCGGACTACCCCCTCACCACCACTCCCGAGGAGCTGCGCGCCCTCTACCGCGACCTGGTGCTGGTGCGCCGGTTCGACGGCGAGGCCACCGCGCTCCAGCGCCAGGGCGAGCTGGGCCTGTGGGCCTCGCTGCTCGGCCAGGAGGCCGCCCAGGTCGGCTCCGGCCGCGCCATGCGCCCCGGCGACTACGCCTTCCCCACCTACCGCGAGCACGGCGTGGCCTGGTGCCGCGACGTCGACCCGCTGAACCTGCTCGGCATGTTCCGCGGCGTGAACCACGGCGGCTGGGACCCGAACGAGAAGAACTTCCACCTGTACACCATCGTGATCGGCGCGCAGACCCTGCACGCCACCGGGTACGCGATGGGCATCACCAAGGACGGCGCCGACGACGCGGTCATCGCGTACTTCGGCGACGGCGCCTCCAGCCAGGGCGACGTCAACGAGGCCTTCACCTTCGCCTCGGTCTACAACGCGCCGGTGGTCTTCTTCTGCCAGAACAACCAGTGGGCGATCTCCGAGCCCACCACCACCCAGACCAAGATCCCGCTGTACCGCCGCGCCTCCGGCTTCGGCTTCCCCGGCGTGCGGGTCGACGGCAACGACGTGCTGGCCTGCCTCGCGGTCACCCGCTGGGCGCTCGACCACGCCCGCAACGGCAACGGCCCGGTGCTGATCGAGGCGTTCACCTACCGGATGGGCGCCCACACCACCTCCGACGACCCCACCCGCTACCGGCACACCGAGGAGACCGAGGCCTGGAAGGCCAAGGACCCGATCTCCCGGCTCCGCGCCCACCTGGAGAAGGAGGGCCTGGCCGACGAGGAGTTCTTCGCCGCCGTCGACGCCGAGAGCGAGCAGCTGGGGCTGCGGGTGCGCGAGGGCGTGCGCGGCATGCCGGACCCGGACCCGACCCTGATCTTCGACCACGTGTACAGCGAGCCGCACACGCTGGTCGATGAGGAACGGGCCGAGTACGTCGAGTACGCGGCCTCCTTCGAGGCGGGGGAGACCCACTGATGGCCGGTCAGCTGAGCATCGCCAAGGCGCTGAACGGAGCGCTGCGCAAGTCGCTGGAGAATGACCCGAAGACCCTCCTCATGGGCGAGGACATCGGCAAGCTCGGCGGCGTCTTCCGGATCACCGACGGCCTGCAGAAGGACTTCGGCGAGGACCGGGTGATCGACTCCCCGCTGGCCGAGTCCGGCATCGTCGGCACCGCGATCGGCCTGGCGCTGCGCGGCTACCGCCCGGTGGTGGAGATCCAGTTCGACGGCTTCGTCTACCCGGCCTTCGACCAGATCGTCTCCCAGCTGGCGAAGATGCACGCCCGCGCGCTCGGGCACGTCAAGATGCCGGTCACCATCCGCATCCCCTACGCGGGCGGCATCGGCGCGGTCGAGCACCACAGCGAGTCGCACGAGGCGTACTTCGCGCACACCGCCGGTCTGCGCGTGGTCACCCCGTCCAGCGCGCACGACGCGCACTGGATGCTGCGGCAGTCGATCGAGTCCGACGACCCGGTCGTCTTCCTGGAGCCCAAGCGCCGCTACTGGGACAAGGGCGAGGTCGGCGACGCCGCCGACCTGGGCCTGCACGAGGCCCGGGTCGTCCGGCCCGGCACCGACCTGACGCTGATCGCGTACGGGCCGATGGTCAAGGTCTGCCTGGAGGCCGCCGCGGCCGCCGAGGAGGACGGCCGCCGGCTGGAGGTCGTCGACCTGCGCTCGCTCTCCCCGGTGGACTTCGCCGCCCTGGAGGCGTCGGTCAAGCGCACCGGTCGGGCCGTCGTGGTGCACGAGGCACCGGTCTTCCTGGGCATGGGCGCCGAACTGGCCGCCCGGCTCACCGAGAAGTGCTTCTACCACCTGGAGGCACCCGTGCTGCGGGTCGGCGGCTACCACGCGCCGTACCCGCCGTCCCGGGTCGAGGAGGCCTTCCTCCCCGACCTGGACCGCGTGCTCGACGCCGTCGACCGCGCGCTCGCGTACTGACTCCGGGGAGCGAAGATGACCACCGAAGTTCGCTCGCTCCGCGAGTTCAAGATGCCCGATGTGGGCGAGGGCCTCACCGAGGCCGAGATCCTCAGCTGGTACGTCAAGCCCGGTGACACCGTCACCGACGGGCAGGTCGTCTGCGAGGTGGAGACCGCCAAGGCGGCCGTGGAGCTGCCCATCCCGTTCAACGGGGTGGTCGAGACGCTGCACTTCCCCGAGGGCGCGACGGTCGACGTCGGCACCGTGATCATCTCGATCGCGGTCGCCGGGGAGGCGGGTGCCGCGGCTCCGGCCGCCCCCGCCGCGGCGCCGGCCCAGGCGCCGGTTCCGGCTCCCGCCGAGGAGCCCGAGCCCGAGCGGCGCGAGGTGCTGGTCGGGTACGGCCCGCGCACCGGCGGCAGCCAGCGCCGGGCCCGGCGGACGACCACCACCAAGGTCGCCGCGACCAGGCCGGCTCCGGCCGCCGCCCCGGCCCCGGTCGCCGCACCGGCGCCCGCGGCTCCGGCCCCGGTCGCCGAAGTACCGTCCGGGGAGCGGCCGTTGGCCAAGCCGCCGGTGCGCAAGCTGGCCAAGGACCTCGGCGTCGACCTGCGCGCGGTCACCCCGACCGGCCGGGACGGCGTGATCACCCGCGAGGACGTGCACGCCCACGCCGCCGCCCAGGCCGCTCCGGCGGCCCCGGCGGCCCCGGTGGCGCCGGTGGCCGAGACCGCCGTGGCCGAGTCGGCCGCGCCGCAGGCGCCGGTGTCCGGCGCGGGCGACGTCCGGGTGCCGATCAAGGGCGTCCGCAAGGCGACCGCGCAGGCGATGGTGGCCTCGGCCTTCACCGCCCCGCACGTCACCGAGTTCGTGCAGGTCGACGTGACCCGCACGATGAAGTTCGTCCGCCGGCTCAAGGAGAGCGGCGAGCTGGGCCGGGACGTCCGGGTCAGCCCGCTGCTGATCGTCGCCAAGGCGCTGCTCACCGCGATCAAGCGGCACCCCGGGATCAACTCCCAGTGGGACGAGGCGGCCCAGGAGATCGTCCTCAAGGGCCAGGTGAACCTCGGCATCGCCGCGGCCACCCCGCGCGGCCTGATCGTCCCGAACATCAAGGACGCCGGGTCCAGGACCCTCTCGGGGCTGGCCACGTCGCTCGGCGAGCTGGTCGAGACCGCCCGTCAGGGCAAGACCTCGCCGGCCGACATGCAGGGCGGGACGATCACCATCACCAACGTCGGCGTCTTCGGCGTCGACACCGGCACCCCGATCCTCAACCCGGGCGAGGCCGCCATCCTGGCCTTCGGCGCGGTCCGGGAACTGCCGTGGGTGCACAAGGGCAAGGTGGTCCCGCGTCAGGTGACCACGCTCGCGCTCTCCTTCGACCACCGCCTGGTGGACGGGGAGCTGGGCTCCAAGGTGCTGGCCGACGTGGCCGCGCTGCTGGAGCGCCCGAAGCGCCTGATCACCTGGGGCTGACGGCCCGGTAGTACCGAAGAAGGGGCCCTCC
>NZ_JBHUAL010000113.1:0-30126 GCF_042789775.1 Kitasatospora sp. NPDC056800
GCCCCGTTCCGTGCCGTCGCGGCCCCGAAGGCCCGCGACGGGCCTCAGGCGGCCTCGGTGACCTCACGGGTCGACGGGACCGGCATCAGCCCCTCGCGCTGGCGCCGGCGGCCGAAACGCGGCATCCCGAGCGTGATGAAGGCCTCCGCCTGCATCGCGGCGAAGCCGATCCGGGGCAGGTCCCGGGTGCTCGGGAAGACCAGGAAGCGCGGCTCCCACTCGGGCTGGAACTTGGCGTTGAACTTGTACAGCGACTCGATCTGGAACCAGCGCGACAGGAACACCAGCAGCCCCCGCCAGGCGCGCAGCACCGGGCCGGCGCCGATCCGCTCGCCGCGGGCCAGCGCCGAGCGGAACATCGCGAAGTTGAGCGACACCCGGCGCACGCCCATCGCGGGCACCGCCTGCAGCGCGGCGACGATCAGCAGCTCGTTCAGGCCCGGGTCGGCGGCGCGGTCGCGGCGCATCAGCTCCAGCGAGATGCCGTCCGGGCCCCAGGGCACGAAGTGCAGCACGGCCTTCAGGTCGTCGCCCTCCTCGCCCTCCTCCGGGGCCTTGTGGGCGGTGACCACCACGCAGTCGTCGTCCAGCGGGTCGCCGAAGCGGCCGAGGGCCATCGAGAAGCCGCGCTCGGTGTCGGTGCCGCGCCAGCGGGCGGCGGCGTCGGCGATCCGGTACTTCTCCTCCACGGTGAGCTCGGAGACCCGGCGCACCTGGCAGGAGTAGCCGTTGCGCTCGATCCGCTTGACCATCTGGCGCACGTTGCGCATGGCCCGGCCGGAGAGCGAGAAGGACGCGGTGTCCACGATCGCCTCGTCGCCCAGCTCCAGCGCGTCCAGGCCCGCCTCACGGGTCCAGACCTCGCCGCCGACCTCGCTGCACCCCATCACGGCCGGCACCCAGGCGTGCTCGCGGGCCTCGGCCATGAACACCTTGATCGCGCCCGGCCAGGCCTCGACGTCGCCGACCGGGTCGCCGGAGGCCAGCATCACGCCGGAGACCACCCGGTAGGAGATCGCGGCCTTGCCGGTGGGCGAGAACAGCACGCTCTTGTCGCGGCGCAGCGCGAAGTAGCCGAGCGAGTCGCGCTCGCCGTGCCGCTTGAGCAGCTCGCGGACCTTCTCCTCGTCCTCCGCGGTCAGCTCGGGCTTCGGCTTGCCCGGGCGCAGCGCCAGGTACGCGGTGGTGAAGGCGGTCAGCAGGCCGAGCCCGCCGAGCAGGTAGGCGACCAGGTCGGACATCCGGACGTTGTTGTACCGGATCGGGCCCTCGAAGCCGAACAGTCCGTACCCGACGTGCTGCAGGCGCTCGGTCAGGCCCGGGTGGCCGATCTCGTACTTGGTCCGGGTGCTCACGATCAGCAGGCCGAGCAGCACGCTGAGGACGCCCATGACGACCAGGTTGACCACCGCCCGCCAGCGGGTGCGCGGGTCGGCCTTGGCGTAGAACTCGCGCTGGTGGACCAGCATCACGGCGAGGACCACAAGCGAGACGACCGCCGGGCCGATCTGGTGCCAGCGCACGATGTGCAGCCCGGCGCTGACCGGCAGCAGCACGCAGACCGCCCGCCAGGCCCGCCGCTTGCGCCGGCGCAGCGCGTGCGCCAGCGGCACCAGCAGGATGCCGACCATCAGCGCGCCGACCGCCGCCAGGCTGGTGGTGCCGCCCGGCAGCTGCCCCGCGAAGGTGTGCACCTTCGTGTGCCGGAGCCTGGGGAACACCGCGCTGGCGATGTCCACGAGCCCGATCAGCAGACAGGCGTAGCCGACCGCTCCGGGGAGCCAGGCCCTCGGGACGGCGGACGCCTGGTTGCGCAGCGTCTGCAGGCCGCGGCGACGGCGCGGCGGCTGCTCGGGGCTCGGCTCAACGGACACGGGAACGCTCATGGAAGCTCAGCGTAGAGGCTGCGGTGCGGTGTCCGGTCACTCCGGGGGAGGACGCGTGATGGACCTTCATGCCTATTCCTTCATCAGGCAATGCGCATACCAAGGACCCGGAAACGGTCGGTAAACCGGGGCCGTGGTCGCGCTGCGGGTTGAGCCGGCGGTGGGAGCCGGGGGCCCGCCGCAGCGTGGCGCGACGGGACCCTCCGGGACGCGTTACGTACGGTGGACGCCGCATTCTAGGGCGCCGGTTGCCTCCGGCTCTCCCCGCCCTACCAGCCCGCCCGGGCATCCGGACAGCCTAGCCACGGTGGCCCGGCCTGACGGACCGCCAGACGATGAAGCCTGCACCGACAGTGTCCCACCGGAAGGCCGACGGCATGGAACTGACCAGCGACGCGCTGGTGAACTCGCTTCTCGCACTCGGCGCCGCGGCGGTCGTCACGACCCTGTGGCTCTGGCCGCGGCTGGCGCCGCAACGTCCGCTGCCGGTGCTCGGCCGGATCGGGTTACTGACGGTCGTTCAAGCCTCGGTCCTGGCCGTGCTCGCGCTGTCGGTGAACAACTCCTTCGGGTTCTACACCTCCTGGGACGACCTGCTCAGCCCCGGCGGCGCCAAGCTCGCGCTGGCCGGCAACGAGAACCACAGGGGCGGCACCCCGGTCCCCGACGCACTGGTCCAGCCCACCACCGAGGGCGGCCTGGAGACCATCACCAACCTGCCGAAGGGCCCGCCCGAGGAGGTCGGCAGGATCGAGTCGGTCCGGGTGAGCGGCAAGGAGACGGGCTTCTCCGACCAGATGTTCGTCTACCTGCCGCCCGCGTACTTCGACCCGAAGCTCACCCTGGTCCGCTTCCCCGTCCTGCTGGCCATCGCCGGCTACCCGGGCACCACCTTGAACCTGCTGCACGAGCTGCCCCTCGCCCAGACCGCGATCGAGCTGCAGCGCTCCGGCAAGATGCCGCCGACCGTCCTGGTGATGGCCCGCCCGGCGGTCGTCCCGTCCCGGGACACCGAGTGCGTGGACGTCCCCGGCGGGCCGCGCACCGAGACCTGGTTCGTCAAGGACGTCCCCGAGGCCATCCTCAGCGCCTACCGGGTCGGCCGCACGGCCGGCTCCTGGGGCACCCTCGGCTACTCCACCGGCGGCAGCTGCGCGCTGCGCCTGGCGATGCGCTTCCCGAACGTCTACGGCAGCGCGGCGAGCCTGCACGGCGACTTCACCGTGCGCCAGGACAACTACACCGGCGGCGACCTCTTCAACGGCGACAAGGCGCTGGCCCAGCAGCACGACCTCGGCTGGCGGCTGCAGAACCTGCCGGTCCCGGCGCTCAACGTGCTGGCGGTCTCCACCCGCGCGGAGGGGGACTACCCGCAGACCGTCCAGTTCGTCGACCTCGCCACCAGGACCGCGGCGGCCAACCCCCAGTTCAAGATCGACTCGCTCTACCTGGACGACGGCGGGCACAACTTCGACAGCTGGACCAGGGAGCTGCCGGCCACCCTCGAATGGCTGGGCTCGCACCTCGGCTAGCGCACGTGGGTGACTACCCGCCGGTCGGCCCGCCCGGCCGGCGGCCCGGGGGGAACGTATCGCGACCGCCCGTCGGCCCCCGCCGGGCGCCCCCGGACCCGCGCAGGAGGCACTGTGCTGAGCACCCGCTCGCTCTTCGACGAGATCTACCGCAACGACCAGGCGTACCAGCTGTTCTGCAGCATCGCGGCCGGCGGCGAGGACCAGGGCGGCTGGGAGAACGAGCGGATCGCCGCCCTCACCCGGGACCCGGTCCTCGCCCCGAAGGTCGCCCGGCACGGTGCCGACGAGCGCAAGCACGGCCGGATCTTCGCCCAGCTGCTGAACCGGCGCGGCCTGCCCAAGGTGCCCGTGCCCGACGAGACCGACTACTGCATGCTGCTGGAGCGCCAGGGCATCGGCCTCTCGCACGAACGGCTGAACAGCGACGTCCCGCTGACCGACCGCGAGCTCATCACCTACCTCGCGCACAGCCGGGTCACCGAGCAGCGCGCCGCCGAGCAGATGCGGCAGCTGGTCAGGGCGTACGCGGACAACCCGGCCCTCGGCCGGGCGATGCGGGTGATCTCCGCCGACGAGGACGACCACCTCGCCTACTGCCACGAGGAGCTGCTGCGGCTGATCTCCGAGGGCCACGGCCCGTACGTCCGGCACGCCCTGGAGACCAGCGCCCGGGGCGAGGTCCGCACCTACCGGGACGTCGGCCTCGCCGTCACCGCCCGGATGGCCCGGATCCTGCGCTGGCCGCGCTGGCAGCTCGCCCTGATCACCCTCGGGGTGCGCGCGCTCCACCTGTACGACCGCGCCTACGGCTGGCGCCGGATGGTCACGCTGCGGATGCCCGAGCACCGCAACGCGCTGGGCACCCCGGCTCCGCCGCACGCGGAGCACGAGGTGCCCGGTTCCTGAACCGTCGGCCCGGCCGGCGCCCTACCGGCCGATGATGAGGCTCATCGCCTCGGCCCGGGTGGCCGGGTCGCGCAGCTGGCCGCGCACGCAGGAGGTGATGGTCTTGGCGCCGGGCTTGCGGATGCCGCGCATCGACATGCACATGTGCTCGCACTCGACCACGACGATCGCCCCGCGCGGCTCCAGGATCCGCATCAGCGCGTCGGCGACCTGGCTGGTCAGCCGCTCCTGCACCTGCGGCCGGCGGGCGTAGACGTCGACCAGCCGGGCGAGCTTGGACAGCCCGGTGATCTTGCCGCTGGTGGACGGGATGTACCCGACGTGGGCCACGCCGCGGAACGGCACCAGGTGGTGCTCGCAGACCGAGGTCAGCTCGATGTCCTTGACCAGCACCATCTCGTCGTGGCCGAGGTCGAAGGTGGTGGTGAGGACGTCCTCGGGCTCCTGCCACAGGCCCGCGAATATCTCCTTGTAGGCGCGCGCCACCCGGGCCGGGGTCTCCAGCAGGCCCTCGCGGTCCGGGTCCTCCCCGACGGCGAGGAGCAGCTCGCGGATGGCGTTCTCGGCCCGCTTCTGGTCGAAGGTACCGACGGCGGGCGGACCGTCGAAGGTCACCGGGTCGATCATGCGGGCCTCGCTTATGTATCGGAAGACTCTGGCTGAACAGCACGGATGCCGCGCCTCCAGGGTACAAACCCTGGTGACGCGGCATCCATTCCCTACGGAGCGGGGGTCAGCCCTCGGTCGGCGGCTCGGTGGCCGGCAGCGGCGGGAGCTTCACGACGTCCACCGGAGCGGCCTCGCCGGAGGCGGCGCCGTTGGTGAGCGCCAGCTCCTTCGGGGACTGCACCGGAGGCCGGGTGGACGGCGTGCGGCGGGCGGAGCCCGTCCAGGCCGGCCGGGTCGGGCGCTTGACGATCGGGGCGAAGACCTCGGCGATCTGCTCCTTGTTCAGGGTCTCCTTCTCCAGGAGCTCCAGGACCAGGTTGTCGAGCACGTCGCGGTTCTCGACCAGGATCTCCCAGGCCTCGTTGTGCGCCGTGTCGATGAGCTTCTTGACCTCTTCGTCGACCAGCCCGGCGACCTCTTCCGAGTAGTCGCGCTGGTGGCCCATCTCGCGGCCCAGGAACGGCTCCGAGTTGTCCGAGCCGAACTTGATCGCGCCGAGGCGCTCGGTCATGCCGTACTGGGTGACCATGGCCCGGGCCGTCGCGGTGGCCTTCTCGATGTCGTTCGAGGCACCGGTGGTCGGGTCGTGGAAGACCAGCTCCTCCGCCGCGCGCCCGCCCATCATGTAGGCGAGCTGGTCGAGCATCTCGTTGCGGGTGGTGGAGTACTTGTCCTCGTCCGGCAGCACCATGGTGTAGCCGAGGGCCCGGCCGCGGGACAGGATGGTGATCTTGTGCACCGGGTCGCTGTACTGGCAGGCCGCCGCGACCAGGGCGTGGCCGCCCTCGTGGTACGCGGTGATCTTCTTCTCCCGGTCGGACATGATCCGCGTGCGCTTCTGCGGACCGGCCACGACGCGGTCGATCGCCTCGTCCAGGATGCCGTTGTCGATCAGCTTCTTGTCCGAGCGGGCGGTCAGCAGCGCCGCCTCGTTGAGGACGTTCGACAGGTCGGCACCGGTGAAGCCGGGGGTGCGCTTGGCGACGGCCGACAGGTCGACGTCGGGCGCGATCGGCTTGCCCTTCTGGTGCACCTTGAGGATGTCCAGCCGGCCCTGGAGGTCGGGGCGCTCGACCGCGATCTGGCGGTCGAAGCGGCCCGGGCGCAGCAGCGCCGGGTCCAGGATGTCGGGGCGGTTGGTCGCGGCGATCAGGATCACGCCGCCCTTGACGTCGAAGCCGTCCATCTCGACCAGCAGCTGGTTGAGGGTCTGCTCGCGCTCGTCGTGGCCGCCGCCGAGGCCCGCGCCGCGGTGCCGGCCGACGGCGTCGATCTCGTCGACGAAGACGATCGCCGGGGCGTTCGCCTTGGCCTGCTCGAAGAGGTCGCGGACGCGGCTGGCGCCGACACCGACGAACATCTCGACGAAGTCCGAGCCGGAGATGGAGTAGAAGGGCACCCCGGCCTCGCCCGCGACGGCGCGGGCCAGCAGGGTCTTGCCGGTGCCGGGCGGGCCGTAGAGCAGCACGCCCTTGGGGATCTTGGCGCCGACGGCCTGGAACTTGGCCGGCTCCTGGAGGAACTCCTTGATCTCGTGGAGCTCCTCGACCGCCTCGTCCGCGCCGGCGACGTCGGCGAAGGTGGTCTTCGGGGTGTCCTTGGTGAGCAGCTTGGCCTTGGACTTGCCGAACTGCATGACCCTGGAGCCGCCGCCCTGCATCTGGTTCATCAGGAACAGGAAGACCAGGACGATGATCACGATCGGGAGCATCGACAGCAGCAGGCTGACGAAGGTGCTCTGCTTCTCCGGGCTGATCGTGTAGCCCTCGGCGAGCGTGCTCGCGTCCTTGTCGTTGACCTGGGCCTGGAGCTTGTCGGCGATGGCGACACCCTGGTCGCCGATGTAAGAGGCCTGGAACTTGGTACCGGACGGGGTCTTGCCCGTTCCGGCACTGGGCAGCGTGGCGCCGTCCTTGAGCTGGATCTTGATCGTGTTCGAGTCACCGGTGGTGATCTGCGCCGACTTGACGTTGTGCGCGTCGATCGCCGCGACGACCTGACCGGTGTCCACCGTCTTGTAGCCGTTGGAGTCCGAAACGACCTGCATCAGCACGATGACGGCGAGGACGGCCAGCACGATCCACATGATCGGCGCACGGAAGTATCGCTTGACGTCCATCCATGCGGGGCGTTGCCGCCCCGTCCCTCCTGCCACTCAACGGCGCCGGGGGGCTGTTGGGCCGCGGCGCAATCCGATTGGTGCTCATGTGAAGAGCGGTTTATTGGACCGTACCGCAGTCGGACCCACCCATGGCGGGAGCACGGCGAGACGGCTGTGGTTCTTTGTCCCCGGGGGTCCAACGGGCGGGAACGGCCTACTGTTCCCGCCCGTAACCCGAACGGGGCCGTCAGCCGCCGTAGACGTGCGGGGCGAGGGTCCCGATGAAGGGGAGGTTGCGCAGCTTCTCCGCGTAGTCCAGGCCGTAGCCGACCACGAACTCGTTGGGGATGTCGAAGCCGACGTACTTGACGTCGATCTCGACCTTGGCGGCGTCCGGCTTGCGGAGCAGCGCGCAGACCTCCAGCGAGGCCGGACCGCGCGAGCCCAGGTTGCCGAGCAGCCAGGACAGCGTCAGACCGGAGTCGATGATGTCCTCGACGATCAGGACGTCACGGCCGGCGATGTCGGTGTCCAGGTCCTTCAGGATCCGCACCACACCGGAGGACTTGGTGCCCATCCCGTACGAGGAGACGGCCATCCAGTCCATGGTGACCTGCGAGTGCAGGGTCCGGGCCAGGTCGGCCATGACCATCACAGCCCCCTTGAGGACGCCGACGATCAGCAGGTCCTTGCCTGCGTAGTCCCGGTCGATTCGCTCGGCCAGCTCCAGGAGCTTGGCGTCGATCTCGTCCTTGCTGATGAGCACCTTCGCGAGGTCAGCGCCCATGTCGTTCTGGTCCACCGGGGATACGTCCTCAAACGTTCGGGGTCTGTGTGGCCGGCGGTCGGCTCCCCCTGGGCATGCCTCGCCCGTCAGTCGCCCTGCCGCCGAAAGACCAGCGTGCCACACCTGCGGGTGGCCTCGACGCCCCCGGGTAGGTGCAGCGGGCCCTGTCCGCGCCATCCGGTGACCAGCAGGTCGATCGTCTCCAGGTGCCGGGCGAACAGGTCCCCGGCCGGACAGCCCGCCCGCAGCGCGGCCCGGCGCAGCACCCGGCGGCGCACCGCGGGCGGCAGTTCGGCCAGCTTCACGGCGTCCAGGGCGCCGTCGCCCGTACGGAGGTCGCGTTCGGCCAGTGCGGCCCACTGGTCGAGGGCGTCGGCGTCGTCGCGGAACAGCCGGGCGGTGCGGGCCAGCGCCTCGACCACCCCGCCGCCCAGGTGCTTCTCCAGGACCGGCAGCACCTCGTGGCGGACCCGGGAGCGGGTGTAGGCGGGATCACAGTTGTGCGGGTCGTCCCAGACCGGGATCGACTGGGCGGCGCAGGCCTGCCGGGTGGCCGCCCGGTCCAGCTCCAGCAGCGGGCGGCGGTAGCGGCCCTTCTGGGCGGGCATCCCGGCCAGCGAGCGGGAGCCGGAGCCGCGGGCCAGGCCCAGCAGCACGGTCTCGGCCTGGTCGTCCCGGGTGTGGCCGAGCAGCACCGCGATCGCGCCGTGGCGGTCGGCGGCCGCGTCCAGGGCGGCGTAGCGGGCGTCCCGGGCGGCGGCCTCCGGGCCCCCGGCGCGGCCGACCCGGACCGGGACCGCCTCCACCGGGTCGAGGCCGAGGCTGCGCAGCCGGTCGGCCACCTGGGCGGCGCGCTCGGCGGATCCCGCCTGGAGGCCGTGGTCGACGGTGACGGCGCCGACCCGCAGGCCGATCTTGGGGGCCTCGAAGGCGGCGGCGATGGCCAGCGCCATCGAGTCGGCGCCGCCGCTGACCGCGACCAGGACCAGCGGCGAGCCGGGCGCGGCCGGGGTGCGGGGCAGCCCGGAGGGGTGGCGCGCGGCGTTGCCGATCAGGGTGGTGCCGACCGCGGCACCCACCAGCGGCGCCCCGGCCGGGCGCTCCCGCGGTCGGCGCACGGGCGCGGTGAAGGTGGAACCGGCCTCGGCGGCGAGGTCGGTGAGCGTACGGCGAACGGCCAGGCGTATCGCGGCGACGGCGGGGTGAGGACCCACGGCGGACGACTCCTCGACGGAGGGGGGACAGGACGTGCGGCGGACGCGGCGGGGACCGCGCACCCGCATGAGCACCCGGTTACCGGGCGCTCACAGATGGTGGCAGATAGTGGCCACCCACTACGCCACCCGCGCCCCCGGCAGGTCGACCGTCCCACGTTCGGGTGAATGAAGAAACGCTTCTTCACTCGTCGTCGGCCTGATTGGACCACTCGTACGAGCGGGTTTGACCGGCGCGCGCCGCTTGCCGTCCGGCGTACGGCGCGCCCGCGTCACGACCGCGCTCAGCGGGCCACCCGGGCCACCCAGGCGGCCGGGTCGTGGATCTCGTCCTTGGTGGGCAGGGTGTTCGGGGAGGTCCACACCCGGTTGAACCCCTCCATGCCGACCTGCTCCACCACCCCGCGCACGAACACCGCGCCGTCCTGGTACTGGCGCAGCTTCGCGTCCATGCCGAGCAGCCGGCGCAGCAGCAGGTCGAGCCGGTTGGCGCCGCGGTCCCGGCGCTGCTGGAACTTCTCCCGGATCTCGGCGACCGTCGGCACCACGGCCGGCCCGACGCCGTCCATCACCACGTCCGCGTGGCCCTCCAGCAGCGACATCACAGCCGTCAGCCGGCCGAGGATCTCGCGCTGCGCGGGCGACTGGACGATCTCCAGCAGGTTCCCGGAGGAGGCGCCCTCCCGGCTGCCGCCACCCGGCAGGCCGCCGAGCGAACCCGCCGCGTCCCGCAGCCGCTCCAGCAGGGCGCCCGGGTCGACGTCCGTCTCGGCGAGGAAGGACTGCACCTCGGACTGGATGTGGTCGCGCAGCCACGGCACCGCGGTGAACTGCGTCCGGTGCGTCTCCTCGTGCAGGCACACCCAGAGCCGGAAGTCGGACGGGTCGACGTCCAGCTCCCGCTCGACGTGCACGATGTTCGGCGCCACCAGCAGCAGCCGGCCCGGCCCGGGGCCCTCCGGCCCCAGCCGCGGCTTGTCGAACAGCGCCGCCGGGCTGTCCGGCGCCTCCAGCGGGGGCTCGGCCGGGGCGAAGGTCTCGTACTGGCCCAGCACCTTGGTGGACAGGAACGCCAGCAGCGCCCCGACCTCGATCCCGGTCGCCTTCTCGCCCACCGCGCCGAACACCCCGGCCGCCGTGCTGTTCGCCCGACGCGCCTGGAGCTTCTCCACCAGCGGCTGGACGACCGTGCGGAAGCCCGCCACGTTGGCCCGGATCCACCCCGGACGGTCCACCACCAGCACCGGCGTCGCCGCGGCCTGGGACAGGCTGGACGAACGCATGCCGGTGAACGCCCGCACGTGCTCCTCCGCCTCCAGGGCGTGCCGGCGCAGCTCGGCGACCACCGCCGCCGCTTCCTCCCGGCTCACTTCCGGACCCGGCCGCACCAACCTGGTCGCGGTTGCGACCGCGAGGTTCCAGTCGACCATGTCAGCACCGCCACTCGCGCTCGTCATGCCCTCACCGTACGTGCTCCCCACCACCAACGGCAGCCACCCGCCGCGAACACCTCTCCCCAACGGGCCCCGGCCCCACCGGTCTCCGGCCGCGACCAGTGGCGGGCAGCGGACCGGTGCGCGGCGGCGGGGTGCCTCCGGGCCGCCGGGCCGGGGCCGTTGAAGGGCGGCGCCGGGTCAGTGGCAGCCGCAGGTGGTGAGGCGGGCGGCGACGCGGTCCATCGCGGCGCGGGCGGTGTCGGCGGGGGCGGCGGTACGGGTCATGACGGCGAAGGCGAGCAGGCGGCCGTCGGCGTCGACGACGGTGCCCGCGAGGGTGTTGACGCCGCTGAGGGTGCCGGTCTTGGCGCGGATCAGCCCGGCCGCGTCGGCGGCGCCGGACCCGGAGCCGTAGCGCTTGTTGAGGGTGCCGGTGAAGCCGGCGACCGGGAGGCCCGTGAGCACCGGGCGCAGGGCGGGGTGCTGCTCGGAGGCGGCCAGCGCGAGGAGTCGGACCAGGACGGCGGGCGGTATCGCGTTGCCCGGGTGCAGGCCGCTGCCGTCGTTGAGGACCACGGTGCCCATCGGCACGCCGAGCCGGGTGAGCTCCTGGGTGACGGCGGCCGCGGCGCCCTCGAAGCTCGCGGGCTGGTGGGCGGCGATGGCGACCTGACGGGCGATCGCCTCGGCGAGCTGGTTGTCGGAGGTGGTCAGCAGGCGTTCGACCAGCCGGGCGACGGTCGGCGAGAAGACGTCGCCTAGGGGCGCCGTGCCGGTGGCGGTCGGGGCGGGCGCGGGCGCGGCGGCGGGGCCGGCCTTGCCCGTCACGGTGATGCCGCGGGCCCGGAGCAGCGCGGCGAAGGCCTCGGCGGCCGCGGCCGCCGGGTCGGCGACCCGGTCCGGCGCGTCCTCCCGGCTCTTCGGGTCCGCCTTGGCCTCGTCCACCATCAGCGGGACCACCAGGGCGATGTTCTGGGCGTCGTGGTTCCTGTGCTGCGGGCCGCCCGCGTACATCGACAGGTCGTAGTCCAGCTGGACCGTCGTGGTGCCGAGGCCCTTGAGGCTGTCGGCGGTCTGCTGGGCGAGGGAGTCCAGTGAGGCGGGGGCGGTGTCGGCGTCGGCCGGCTGACCACCGATCTGCACCTGGTCGGCGGGCAGCGCGGTGAGCGTCGGGTCGCCGCCGCCGACCAGGGTGATGGTGCCCGGGGCCACGCCCTGGACCACCCGGGTGTGCAGCCGGGTGTCGCCCGGGATGAGGGACAGGGCCGCGACCGCGGTGGCCAGCTTGGTGGTGGAGGCGGGGGTGGCGGGGGTGTTCTCCCCGGAGCCGTACAGGAGTTGGCCGGTACCGGCGTCCGCGACGGCGAAGGTGACCTCGCCGAGGTTCTTGTCGGCGAGCACGGCGGCGAGCGCCTGCCGGAGGCCCTGCGCGGTGGGGACGGCGGCGCCCGGGCCGCCCTCGACGGCGGCCAGGACGGCGCCCGGCGCGGGGGCCGGGCGCACAGCGGACGCGTCGCCACCCCCGGTGGCGGGCACGGGGGCGCCGGGCACGGAGGCCGCGGGCGTGGGCGCGGCGGGCGGCGCGGCGCGACGGGCGGGCGCGGCAGCCGGGTCGTCGTTCGACCGGGGACCGGCGCCGCCCTTCCCGTGCTCGCCCTTCCTCCCGCCGTGGCCGTTCGGTCCGTCGTGGTCCTCTCCCTCGCCCGGCCCGGCGCTGTGCCCGCCCGGCGGCGGGGCCGGCTGCGCGACCGCACCACCCGAGGTCAGGACCGTACCGACGACCAGGAGCGCCGCTCCGAACAGCCCCGCGGCCGTCCCCCCGCGGCGGCCCGCCGCCCCTCCCCCTGTGCCCACCGACCGGCCCCTTTCCCGAGCACCCGCTCCCGTAGGAGACACTTGGATTCTGTCAGTCCCTACCTTGGAGGAACCGTTGGAGTTCGACGTCCTTATCGAAATCCCGAAGGGCTCTCGTAACAAGTACGAGGTCGACCACGAGACCGGCCGTCTGCGGCTCGACCGGATGCTCTTCACCTCGACCCGCTACCCGGCCGACTACGGCTACGTCGAGGGCACGCTCGGCGAGGACGGCGACCCGCTGGACGCCCTGGTCATCCTGGACGAGCCGACCTTCCCGGGTTGCCTCATCAAGTGCCGCGCCATCGGCATGTTCCAGATGACCGACGAGGCCGGCGGCGACGACAAGCTGCTCTGCGTCCCGGCGACGGACCCGCGCTGGGAGCACCTGCGCGACATCCACCACGTGTCGGAGTTCGACCGCCTGGAGATCCAGCACTTCTTCGAGGTCTACAAGGACCTGGAGCCGGGCAAGTCCGTCGAGGGCGCCAACTGGGTCGGCCGCGCCGAGGCCGAGGCCGAGGTCACCGCTTCGATCAAGCGTCTGGCGGAGCAGGGCGGCCACTGAGCCGTCGTTCCGATCCCACTCGGCCGGGGACGGTCGGAGGCAGGTCGGGACAGCCCGGGGCCGGGGTTCGCGGATTCGTCCGCGGACCCCGGCCTCTGTCGTGTCCGGGGACGGGACGTCTTGCCGACAGCCTGTCGGCAAGACGCGAAGTTAGGTTAGGCTAACCACATATTCAGCCGATACCCACCGGCCGATCCCGGACCCTGGAGGCCGCATGCCCACGCCCGCGCCCGCCCCGTTCTCCACCGTGCTCCGCACCGCCAGCAGCGAGGAGCACGAGGCCGCCGAACAGTCCTCGTTCATGAGCCGGCTGCTGGGCGGCGGTCTCGGGATCGAGGCGTACGCCGACCTCACCGGCCAGCTCTGGCACGTCTACCGGGCCCTGGAGGACCGGGCCGAGCAGCTCGCGGAGCACCCGCTGGCGGGCCCCTTCATCGACCGGTCGCTGCTGCGCACCGCCGCCATCGAGCGCGACCTGGCGCACCTGCGCGGGCCCGACTGGCGGGACGGCCTGGCCCCGCTGCCGGCCACCGCCGCGTACGTCGCCCGGCTGGAGGAGCTGGCCGCCGAGTGGCCGGCCGGGTACCTCGCGCACCACTACACCCGCTACCTGGGCGACCTGTCGGGCGGTCAGATCATCCGGGGCATCGCGGAGAAGACCTGGGGCTTCGAGCGCAAGGGCGATGGCGTGCGGTTCTACGTCTTCGAGGAGGTCGACAACCCGGCCGCCTTCAAGCGCGAGTACCGGGCGAAGCTGGACGCGGCCGGGGAGGCGATGGACGAGGTCGAGCGGCGCCGGGTGGTCGAGGAGTGCAAGCGGGCCTTCGTGCTCAACGGGGCGGTCTTCCGCGACCTGGACACGCGCTACCCGCTGAGTGCGTAAACGTTCCTCCTTACCCCGGTCACGGGAAACGGCCCCGGCGAGCGCTTGCTCGCCGGGGCCGTTCAGCACTCCGTCCGGGCGTCAGGCCTGGACCGCGCCACGGCGGTTGCGCACCAGGACGGTGGCGCTGCCGCCGACCAGCAGCAGACCGGCCGCGGTGGCCAGCAGCGGGACCACCGGGGTGTCCGCGCCGGTGGCGGCCAGCGAGCCGCCGCCCGTACCGCTCAGGCCGCCGGTGGTCAGCGAGGCCCCGCCGGAGGTACCGCTGCCGGCGCCCTGGCCGCCGCCGGCCGCGGAACCGCCGCCGGCACTGCCGTTGCCGTTGCCGGAGGAGCCGGCCGGCGGCAGCTTGGCGTCCTTGTCGAAGGCGAGGGTGGCGCTGACCGGGTCCAGGGCCGTACCGGCCGGGTAGTTGGAGAAGGCCGGCACCCCCTCGGCGGTGAGCGTGGCCGGCACGCCGGAGAGCGTCACCACGCCGCCGACCGGCTTCAGGGCGGCGGCCGGGACGTCCAGCCGGGCGATCCTGACACCGCTCAGCGAGGTCGAACCGCCGTCCTGGGACTTGCCGTTGACGTCGGCGGTCAGGAAGGCGCCGTCCCGGTCGATGGTCAGGCCCAGCTTGGAGAGCGTGGTGTCCAGCGCCCAGCCGTCCTTGCCGGGGTGGCCGAGGAAGCGGACCGAGCCGTTGAAGGCGGCGCTCAGGGAGTGGTCGGTGGTGTTGTAGGCACCGGTGGCGCCGCCGAAGCGGTAGTCGGCCGCGCCGCCGCCGAACTCGACCTTCCCGGCGGCCATCGGGGACTCCAGGTACGTGCGGAAGCTCTCCTTGACCTTCCAGTCCAGCGTCCCGTTCACCACCGGCAGGGTGGCCGGGGCCGTGCCGGGGCCCCCGCTCGCGGACGGGGAGGCGGTGGCGCCGGGCGCCTGGGTGGCCGACGGCGAGGAGCCGGGCGAGGGGGTGCCGGACGACGGGGCCGCGGTCGGCGTGCCGGTGGCCGTGGCGGTGGGGCTCGCGCTCGGGCTGCCGGTGGGGCCGCCGGTCGGGCCCGTGCTCGGCGAGGAGGTGGCGGACGGCGTGGCGGTGGCCGTCGCGGTCGGCGGCACGGTCGGCGGGGTCGTGGCCGGGCTCTGCTTCAGCAGCAGCGACAGCGGGTCCATGTCCGCCCCCGCCGGGTAGAAGCCGGCGAAGGCCCGGGCGCCCTGCTCGGTCAGCTTGGCCGCGGCGGGCGTCCCGTTGGTGGTGTCCCGCGCGACGGTGAACGTCACCAGCGGCACGTCGTCCCGGCGGGTGACGTCGGCGGCGCCCACCGACTCCTTGGAGGCGGTGTCGGCGGTCAGCGTGCCGGTGGTGCCGGAGGTGGTGATCCGCAGGTCGCTGAGCGCGACGTCCAGCGCGCCGTGGTGGGCGGTGAAGTGCACGCCGCCGGTGAAGGAGGAGCTGAGCGCGTGCGTGGTGAGGTCGTACGCCGCGTTCGCCAGGCCGAAGTGGAAGGTGCCGTCGGCGTTGCGGGTCGCGCCGCCGGTCAGCTCGATCGCGCCGCCCTGGGAGGCCGGGCCCTCGATGTAGCTGCGGAAGCTGGCCTTCACACCCCAGTCCAGCGCTCCGGTGTCGTACGTGACGCTGCTCGGGCCGCCCGCGCCGGAGGCCAGTGCGGGGGCGCCGAGGGCGGTCAGGCCGAGGCCGGCGGTGGCGGCCGCGAGGGCGGCCAGCCGGGTGCGGTTGCGGGACATGCTGGGTACTCCGTTCGGATGGGGGGAGGGAGCGGGGGGACGCTCCCGGAGGGGTCAGGCCGCGTCGTCGGCGTCGGGCCCGGTGGCGGGGGCCCCGGCCGCGGCGGCCGCCCGGCGGCGGCGGACGAGCAGGCCGCCGGTGGTGGCGAGGGCCGCCACCAGCACCGCGCCGCCGACCACGGCCGGCACCGGGACGCCGTCCGGGGAGGACGCGGCGACGGGCGCGGCGGCCGGGGAGGCGGGCGGGCTCGCGACGGCGCCCGGCGGGGTGGCCGGGGCGCTGCCGAGGTCGGGCAGCGGGGGCAGCGCGGCGGCCGGGTCGAGGGCGACGGCGAAGCTCAGCGGGTCCATCGCGGTGCCCGCCGGGTACAGGCCGCCGAAGGCCTCGGCGCCGCCCTCGGCGAGGGTGAGCGGCAGTTCGACGGCCGTCAGCAGGCCGCCCTCGGCCTTGAGGCCGGCCGGGTCGAAGGTCGCCAGCTCGACGCCGGGGAGCTGCCGGGTGCCGCCGTCCGGGGTCCGGCCGGAGACGTCGGCGAGCAGTCGGCCCTGGCCACCGGAGACGCTGACGCCCGGATTGGCGAGGGTGAGGTCCAGGCCGTAGCCGTCGCCGGCGCGCATGCCGGTGAAGCGGACGGTGCCGGTGAAGGCGGCGGTCAGCTCGCCGGTCTCCGGGTCGTACGCGCCCTTGGCCGGGGTCCAGCGGAAGAACGCGCCGCCGTCGGCCGCGCCGCCGCCGAGCTCCCAACGGCCCTGGGCGATCGCGCCGGTGACGTAGTCGCGGAAGGTGCGGCGCACGCCCCAGTCGAGGGCGCCGTCGGCGAACCCGGTACGGGCCGGGGCCTGGGCGGCCGGCTCGGTGGCCGGCGGGGCGGCCGGCTCGGTCGGCGACGGGGCAGCCGCCGGCGGTGTGGTCGCGGGCGCGGCCGTGGCGGCCGCGCCGGACGTCGGGGCGGGGGCCGCCGGCGTCGGCTGCGCGGCGGGCAGGTTGACCGAGAGGCTGAGCGGGTCGAGGGCCGTGCCGGCCTGGTAGAAGCCGCCGAAGGCCTTCGCTCCGGCGTCGGTGAGGGTCGCCGGGACACCGCTCAGCGTCAGGGTGCCGGCCGCGCCGCGCAGGTCGACGCCGGCCAGCGAGAGGTCGGCCAGCTTGGCCTGGCTCGCGCTGCTGACCTGCCCGGTCTCCTTGGACTTGCTGCTGACGTCGGCGTACAGCCCGGCCGCGCCGCCCTGGACGGCCTTGAAGGTGAGCCGGCCGATGCTCAGGTCGAGCGCGTTGGAGCCGCCCTCCTGGTGCCCGGTGAACCGCACGCCGCCGGAGAAGGCGGCGGTCAGCGCGCCGGCCGCCGGATCGTACGTGCCGTTCGCCGAGTGGAACCGGAAGGTGCTGCCGCCGACCGTGGCCGCGCCGCCGGTCAGCCCCCAACTCCCCTTGGCGATGGGCCCGGTGACGTAGGTCAGGAAGGACTGCTTGATGCCCCAGTCCAGCCGTCCGCCGGAGACCCTGCCTTCGGCGGCGGCCGCCGGCCCCGGCGACAGGCCCACGGCCAGCAGGGCGGCGAGGGAGGCCACCAGGGCGGCGGCCAGACGGCGGAGCCGGCTGGACAGGGGCACGGCGAATCACTCCTCAGGGGGCATGGGGGGATGCCGCAAAGGGGGCCCGGTGGGCACCACCCCCTTGCGGAACTCAGGTAAGGCTAACCTAATATATGAGTCAAGAGCCCCGCCGCCCCCTCCCCCGGCGGCGGGGCGCCACAGGCACCAACTCCCGGTGAAGGGAACCAGGTTGAGCAGCGTTACGATCCGATCCGGGGCGGCCCGCGGGCCCGTCCTCCTGCTGCTCGCCCTCGGCCTGCTGCTCGCCCTCACCGCCTGCGGTGCCGCGAGCGGAACGGCCGGGGCAGCGGGGGCGGCCGTCTCCCGCACCCCCGACGCCGTCGAACCGCTGCCCGGCGAGCCCGTCCCCCGGCTCCCGGCCACCACCGCCTCCGCCGACGGCCGCCAGGTCACCGTCACCAGCGCCGAACGGGTCATCCCGCTCAACGGCAGCCTCGCCGAGCTGGTGTTCAGCCTCGGCCTCGGCCCCAAGGTGGTCGCCCGGGACGTCTCCACCACCTTCGAACAGGCCGCCGCCCTGCCGGTGATCACCCAGGCCCACGACGTCTCCGCCGAGGGCGTGCTCTCACTGCACCCCACCGTCGTCCTCGCCGACCGCTCCACCGGCCCGGCCGAGGCGATCGCGCAGATCCGGGCGGCCGGCGTCCCGCTGATCGTCCTGGACGACGCCAAGCGGCTGGCCGACGTCGGACCGCGCATCGACACCGTCGCCGCCGCACTCGGCGTCCCGGACGCCGGACGGCAGCTCAAGGAGCGCACCGAGCAGCGGATCGACCAGGCCATGGCCGCCGTCCCGGCCGACGGCCGGCACCCCCGGGTCGCCTTCCTCTACCTGCGCGGCAGCGCCTCCGTCTACCTGCTCGGCGGCCCCGGCTCCGGCGCCGGCTCGCTGATCGAGGCGGTCGGCGGCGAGGACGCCGGCACCGCGGCCGGCCTCACCAACGACTTCGTCCCGCTCACCAGCGAGGCCCTGGTCAAGGCCGCACCCGACGCGATCCTGGTGATGAGCAAGGGGCTCGACTCGGTCGGCGGAACGGACGGCCTGCTCAAGCTGCCCGGCGTCGCCCAGACCCCGGCCGGGCTCGACCGCCGGATCGTCTCGATCGAGGACGGCCAGCTGCTCAGCTACGGCCCGCGCACCCCGCAGGTCCTGCGCGGGATCACCGCCCAGCTCTACCCGGCGGACGCCAAGTGACCACCGCCGTACGGGAGGAGACCTCCCGCGAGGCGCCCGGGGAGACCTCCGCGCCGACCGCCGGCCGGACCGCCCTGCTCACCGCCGGACTCGCCGCCGCCCTGCTCCTCTGCGCCCTCCTCGCGGCCGGCGTCGGCGCCTACCGCATCCCGCTCGGCGACATCCTCGCCTCCACCGCCCACCGCCTCGGCCTCGGCGGCCACGCCCTGGACCGGGTGCCCGAGTCCGTGCTGTGGAACGTCCGGCTGCCCCGGGTGGTGCTCGCCCTGCTGGTCGGCGGCTCGCTCGGCTGCGCCGGGGCACTGATGCAGGGCGTGTTCGGCAACCCGCTCGCCGAGCCCGCCGTGATCGGGGTCTCCTCCGGCAGCGCGGTCGGCACGGTGGCCTGCATCGTGCTCGGCCTGAACACCCTGGGCGGTTGGACGGCCCCCGTCTTCGCCTTCGCCGGCGGCCTGCTGACGGTCGTCGCGGTGTACGCGATGTCCCGCTCCGGCGGGCGGACCGAGGTGGTCACGCTGATCCTCACCGGCGTCGCCGTGAACGCCTTCTGCGGCGCGCTGATCGGCATCCTGCTGTTCATCGCCGACCCCGCCGCGATCAGCCAGGTCACCTTCTGGCAGCTCGGCTCGCTCTCCCAGGCCACCTGGGGCAAGGTGCTCGCCGTCCTGCCGTTCGCGCTGGCCGGCCTGGCCGTCGCCCCGCTGTACGCCCGCAGGCTGGACCTGCTGGCGCTCGGCGAGCGCCCGGCCAGCCACCTCGGGGTGGACGTCGAGCGGATGCGGCTGGCGCTGATCACCGTCGTCGCCCTGCTCACCGCGGCGGCCGTGGCGGTCAGCGGCATCGTCGGCTTCGTCGGCCTGGTCGTCCCGCACCTGCTGCGGATGCTCGCCGGGCCCGGCCACCGCTTCCTGCTGCCCGCCTCGGCACTCGGCGGCGCGCTGGTGCTGGTGGCCGCCGACCTCGCCTCCCGCACCGTCGCCGAGCCCGCCGAGATCCCGCTCGGGGTGGTCACCGCACTGATCGGCAGCCCGTTCTTCTTCTGGCTGCTGCGCCGGACCAGGACCAGGCAGGGAGGCTGGGCGTGAGACTGCGACGCCACCGGGAGATCCCCGAACGACCGGAGCCCGGAAGCGAGTTGCTCACCGCCGAGGGCGTCCGGCTGAGCCTCGGCGGGCGCCCGCTGCTGGACGGCGCCGCCGTCCGGGTCGCGGCCGGCGAACTGGTCGCGCTGCTCGGGCCGAACGGCGCCGGCAAGTCCACCCTGCTGTCCGTACTGGCCGGCGACGTCCGGCCGGACGGCGGGTCGGTCACCCTGCGCGGCCGCCCGCCGGCCGACTACGGCGCCGCCGAACTCGCCCTGCACCGCGCCCTGTTGCCGCAGTCCGCCGCACTGTCCTTCCCGTTCCCGGCCGACGAGGTGGTCCGGATGGGCCGCGCGCCGTGGGCGGGCACGGCGGCGGCCGCCGAGGACGCGGCGGCCGTGGCCGAGGCGATGGCGGCCACCGAGTCCACCGCCTTCGCCGGGCGCCCGTTCACCGCCCTGTCCGGCGGCGAGCGGGCCCGGGTGGCGCTGGCCCGGGTGCTGGCCCAGCGCACCCCGCTGCTCCTGCTGGACGAGCCGACCGCCGCCCTCGACCTGCGCCACCAGGAGCTGGTGCTGCGGGTCGCCCGGGCCCGGGCCGCGGCCGGGGACGGGGTGGTCGTGGTGCTGCACGACCTGTCCCTGGCGGCGGCCTACGCGGACCGGGTGGTCCTGCTGACGGGCGGGGCGACGGTCGCGGACGGGCCGGTCGCCGAGGTGCTGCGGGCACCGCTGCTCAGCGAGGTGTACGGGCACCCCGTCGAGGTGCTGGCGCACCCGCGCACCGGGGTGCCGCTGGTGCTGCCGGAGCGCTGAGCGCTTCGCCGGCGCTCAGTCCTCCAGCCGGAAGCCGACCTTGATGCACACCTGGTAGTGCTTGATCCGGCCGTCCTCCAGGTGGCCCCGGACCTGCGAGACCTCGAACCAGTCGAGGTTGCGCAGCGTCCGGGAGGCCCGCTCCACCCCGTTGCGGATCGCGGCGTCGACGCTCTCGGCCGAGGACCCGACGATCTCGGTCACCCGGTACACATGGTCGGTCATGGCGGACTCCCTCAGCTGTACGGACGCCCCCGGTCCACCGTGCACCGACCCGGGTCCGCCCGCACCCCGACGGGCGGCCGCCCGTCTTCGGAGAGGCCCTAGAACGCCGCCCGCACCTCGCCGACCGGCACGCCGCCGCCGAGCAGCGGGGCCGCGCCGATCCGCTCGACGGTCCCGTCCGCCCCGGTCACCCCGAGCCAGCGCAGCGCGGCCGCCAGCACCGGGCCGCGGGCCCGCTCGGCGCCGTCCTCGATCTTGAAGGCCAGCGCCCGGCCGTCCGGCAGCGCGACCACCTGGACGGCCTCGGCGCCCATCTTGGACAGCGCGCCCGGCACCGCCCGCATCAGCCAGGTGTCGGCCCGCCGGGTGCCGGCCACGTACTCGGGGTGGGCGCGCATCGCGTCGGCGACGCGGCGCGGCCCGCTGCCCTCGGCGGCCAGCAGCAGGCCGCGGTAGCCGCGGGCCAGGCCGGTCAGCGACACGGCCAGCAGCGGCGCGCCGCAGCCGTCCACCCCGGCGTGGGCGGCGGTCTCGCCGGTGGCCTCCTCCAGGGCCTCGCGGGCCAGCCGCTGGATCGGGTGGGCCGGGTCGAGGTAGCTCTCGGTGTCCCAGCCGTTGGCCGTGCAGGCGGCCAGCCAGCCGGCGTGCTTGCCGGAGCAGTCCATCAGGATCGGGGCGCGCCCGCCGCCGGCGGCGAGCAGCAGCTCCGCCTCGGTCTCGTCCAGCGGCAGGTCGGCCGGGGTGCGCAGGGCCGACTCGTCGAGCCCGGCGGAGCCGAGGATGCTCCGCACGCCATCGAGGTGAAACGATTCCGCGGAGTGGCTGGAGGCCGCCAGCGCCAGCAGCTCGCCCTCGATCGCCAGCCCGGCCCGCAGCGTGGCCACCGCCTGGAACGGCTTGGCGGTCGACCGCGGGAAGACCGGGGCGTCCGGGTCGCCGAGCGCGAACTCGACCGAGCCGTCGGCCGCGAGCAGCACCAGGGAGCCGCGGTGGCGGCCCTCGACGAAGCCGGAGCGTATGACCTCGGCGAGAACGGGCGCGGGGGCGGGCAGGGACATGGCGGTGTGAGCCTTCCGGGGCGAGGGTGGGCCGGGAGCGAGCCGGGCCTCACCCGCCCACGGCGACCCACCCGGTCAGAGCGGCCCCCGTGCGAGCAGGTCGTCGACCCGTGCTTCCCCATCACGGTACCTGCGGGTGATCTCGGCGTTGCAACCGTCGGCCGTGCGCAGCAGCCGCTGGCGCCGTCCGGACACCTCCCGCTCGTACGCCCGCAGCCGCTCCAGGGCGGCCAGCAGCTCCTCGGCCGGGTGCGCCGCCAGGTCGGCGAGCTGGACGTCGCCCATCAGCGCGTCCGCCTCCAGCCGGGACTCCCGGGTGCGCGGCGGCCCGAGGGTGACGTGCCGGGCCGAGCGCCGCACGGTGGAGGGCGCGTCGGTCAGGATGGCCGGCAGCCGGTCCAGCAGGTCGCCGGGGGCCGGGTCGGGGCCGGACGGGTCGGCCGTACGGACCGGGCCCGTGCCGGGCCGCCGGTCGAGTTCGGCGCGCAGGATGTCCATCCGCCCGTGCAGCAGCCGCCGCAGGTAGGACAGGTCGGCCTCCTGCTCCAGGGTCTCCCGGCGCAGCACCCGCAGCTGCTCCAGGCCCAGCCCCTCCAGGTCGGGCTCGTCCTCCGCGCCCGCCGCCGGACCGTCCGGGCCCCCGGGGGCCCGCACCACCGACCCGGACCGGTCCCGCGCCACGCTGCTCGCGTCCATCACCCAACCACCTGACGTCGTCCGATCCCGCCCGCTCGCGGCACCCCGTCGCTGCCGCCGGTCCGACCCGTCCCCCGACGGGCCGCGCGTCCCGTCCACCGGCCCGCCGGGAACCCCCGGAGGCTCCGGTCCCCGGCCGTGACGCCCACCGGGGCGGCACCGCCAGACGCCTGACCTACCGGCTCGACCGCCCGGCCGAACCCGGGTCCGGCGCGGCGGACCTCCTGGCGCCCCGGACCCCTCGTACGGTCCACCAGCGTGCCACCCCACCCGGCGCACGCGCACCGCCCGTGCACCCGAACGGCCCCCTGGCGAACGGGGGTGGCTGATATGACCAGCCCTTTCCCCAGGAAGAGTGGCGCCCGATTCCGCGCAGGCGCGCACCCCAGGGCGTGCACGGCCTTCGCGCGCGCCCCTGGTGTGCGCCCTGGGGAGGCCGCCGGGGCGGAGGGACGGGGCCGACCGGAGGGGCGGCCGGGCGGAACGGCCGGGAAGGGTGCGGCGCTGAGCCGGGGGCACGGCGGATGCGCGGGCGCGGAGCGGCGGCGGACGCGCCGGGCGCGGGCCGCGCGGAAAGCACCCGGGGCTCCTCCGGGGGCCGTACGGCGCTCCGGCACAATGGCGGCATGCGAGCAGTGGTGCAGCGAGTGACCGAGGCCCGGGTGACCGTGGCCGGTGAGACCGTCGGCGCGATCGAGGGGCCCGGGCTCTGCGTCCTGGTCGGCGCCACCCACGACGACACCCCCGCCAAGGCCGCCCAACTGGCCCGCAAGCTCTGGACGCTGCGGCTGCTGCCCGCGAACGACGAGGGCGTCGAGCAGAGCTGCTCGGACCTCGGCGCCCCGCTGCTGGTGATCAGCCAGTTCACGCTCTACGGCGATGCCCGCAAGGGCCGCCGCCCCACCTGGAACGCCGCCGCCCCCGGCCCGGTCGCCGAGCCGCTGGTGGACGAGGTGGTGGCGCAGCTGCGCGCGCTGGGCGCCAAGGTGGAGACGGGCCGGTTCGGCGCCGACATGCGGGTGGCGCTGGTGAACGACGGCCCGTTCACCGTCCTCGTCGAGGTCTGACCCCGCCGGGGGCCCCACCGGGCCCGGCCGGGGCGCCGAGCGGCCCCGGCGCGGCCCTGGACGGCCCTACTGCGGGACGATCACGTCCTGGGTGCCCGGCACCGTGCCGGCCAGCAGCACGGCGTCCACCGGGACGTTCCGCTTGACGATCGCCAGCGCGATCGGCCCCAGCTCGTGGTGCCGGGCCGAGGAGGTCACGAAGCCCAGCGCCCGCCCGTCCGGGTCGGTGGCCAGCCGCACCTCGGTGCCGTGCGGGGGCAGCGTCTCCTCGGTGCCGTCCAGGTGCAGGAAGACCAGCCGGCGCGGCGGGCGGCCCAGGTTGTGCACCCGGGCGACGGTCTCCTGGCCGCGGTAGCAGCCCTTCTGCAGGTGGACGGCGGTGCGCAGCCAGTCCACCTCGTGCGGGATGGTCCGGTGGTCGGTCTCGAAGCCCAGCCGGGGCCGGTGGCCCTCGATCCGCAGCGCCTCGTACGCCCAGACCCCGGCCGCCGGACCGTACCCGGCGGTGAGCCGCTCCAGCTCGGCGCGCGGCACGAACAGGTCGCGCCCGTACGGGAGTTCGCGGACGGCGGCGGCGCCCTCGACGGCGGCGGTGGAGCCGGCCGGCAGGTGCACCACGGCGTACTCGGCGGTCGCGTCGGCGACCTCCACCCGGTAGAAGAACTTCATGCCCTCCAGGTAGGCGACCAGCGCCTCCTGGGTGCCCGGCTCGACGTGCGCCCAGGTGGTGGTGCCGTCGTCCACCAGGTAGAGCGCGTGCTCGACGTGCCCGTTCGGGGAGAGCACCAGCGCCTCGGCGGCCTGCTGCGGCGGCAGCTCGCTGACGTGCTGGGTGAGCAGCAGGTGCAGCCAGGAGAGCCGGTCCGCGCCGGTCACGGTGACCACGCCGCGGTGCGAGAGGTCGACGAAGCCGACGCCCTGCGACAGCCTGCGTTGCTCGCGGAAGATGTCGCCGTAGTGGGCGGCGACGCCCTCGTCGGCCCCCTCGGCGGGGACGGCTCCGGGCAGGGAAAGCAGCGGGCTCTTCACACCGGTCATACCGGCCAGCTTACGGCTGGTCCCCGACGAGCTTGGCGGTGCAGTCGGCGCAGCGGCCGAAGATGGCGAAGTGCTTGAGGTCGGTGTCGAAGCCGTGCCGCTCGCGCAGGCTGTCGATCAGCGGCTGGGCGATCTCGGTGCCGGTCTCGGTGACCTTGTCGCAGTCCCGGCAGACCAGGTGCAGGTGGTGGTGGCGGCCGGCCAGGTGGTAGGTCGGGGCGCCGTGGCCGAGGTGGGCGTGCGAGACCAGGCCCAGCTCCTCCAGCAGCTCCAGGGTCCGGTAGACGGTGGAGATGTTGACACCGCTGGCGGTCCGGCGGACGTGGCAGAGGATGTCGTCGGGGGTGGCGTGGTCGAGCTCGTCGACGGCCTCCAGCACGAGCTGCCGCTGCGGGGTGAGCCGGTACCCGCGTTCGCGCAGGTCGGCCTTCCAGTCGCCGGAGAGCTGCCAGTCGGTGGTGCCGGTGTCCGCCACGGTACTCGTCCCTGCCAATGGTCGGGGGTCCTGGAGCAAGTGTAGGGACCGGCCGGGGGCCGGTCCCTACCTCGTGCACGGAAGTGCCGGTCGCGCGATCGGCCTACTTGAAGAAGGCGATGCCGTCGTCCGGCAGGTCGTTGATGTCCTTGATCAGCTGGGCCGGGCTGAGCACCTTCTTCAGCTGGGCGGACATGTACGGGCGCAGCGGCACGCTCGGGGCGGCCTTCTCGCCGACCCAGAGCAGCTCGCCGTTGACGAAGCCGTACAGCCGCTTGCCGCCCGAGTACTCCGGGGAGCCCTCGATCCGGGCGACCGCGTCGGTGGAGACGTCGACCTGGGGCTTGCCGTCGGCCAGCTCGCCGTACCAGATCTCGACCGTGCCGTCGTCGCGGACGGAGGAGATCTCGATCCCCCGGACACCGCTGGTGCCGTCGTGGTTGCTGGTGATGCGCCAGAACGCGTGCTCGTTCTCCAGCGGACGGACCTTCTCGCCCTCGCTGTCCAGCACCCAGGTCCGGGAGCGGAACTCCAGGAAGGGGCGGCCGTCGTGGCGGATCACGATCTCCTGGCCGAAGTTGCACTTCTCCGCGCCCGGGAAGTCGTAGACGCCCGCGCCCTCCCAGGTGCCGAGGAGGAAGGCGAGCGGGACGACGTCCCTGTGGAGGTCAGAAGGGATCTCGATCATGTTCCTGGTCGCTGTTCTCGTCGGTGTGGGACTGCCTCAACCGTACGGCAGTCTCAGCGCTGGCCCTGGTACAGCTTCATCACCGAGAAGATGGCGAACCAGGTGATCAGCACGGCCATGAGGGCCAGCAGACCGTCGAAGAAGATTTCCAGACCGGACACGGGTGGCTCCCAGGCGGCGACAGTGTGGTGGATTGTGCTCGGCTCACTCTATCCGCCGGGTTCCGGAGGGTCGCGGTGAGCCCCACCACGTCGCCGTTCGCGCCGTCCTCCCGCGGCTGCTCAAGCTTTGCCCAAGGCTTCCGGGGATGCCGGACGGCGGGGGCGCCGGCACCTCTAAGGTGGCGCCATGGCGAAGAAACTGGTCATCAAGGTCACCGCAGGGGCGGACGCGCCGGAGCGGTGCTCGCAGGCGTTCACGGTGGCGGCGGTGGCCGTCGCCAGCGGGATCGAGGTCTCGCTCTGGCTGACCGGGGAGTCCTCCTGGTTCGCGCTGCCGGGCCGGGCCGCGGAGTTCGAACTGCCGCACGCGGCGCCGCTGCCGGACCTGCTGGAGTCGATCCTGGCGGCCGGCTCGGTGACGCTGTGCACCCAGTGCGCGGCCCGGCGCGGGATCACGCAGCAGGACACCGTCGAGGGTGTCCGCATCGCGGGCGCCCAGGTCTTCGTCAGCGAGATCATGTCGGACAACGTCCAGGCGCTCGTGTACTGAGGCGCCTCGCGCGTCGACGCCTACGGGTGCTCCTCGTGGTCGGGGCGGTCCCGGTCGTGGCCGGGCTCGTCCCACTTCGGGTCGTCCCAGCGCGGGTCGTTCCACCAGTCGTCGTCCGGGTCGCGCTTGTTGGCGAACACCGCGGCGGCCGGCGGGATGACCATCGCGACCACGCACATGCCGATCGCCGCGCCGACCGAGAAGAACCGCACCACGCCCCAGGCCATGACGAACAGGCCCAGGCACACGCCCATCATGGCGAAGTAGTAGCGACGCCGCCGCCTTGCCTGCACCCCTCCACGGTACGACCGAGGGCCCCTGCTCGGCAGGGGCCCTCGGAGTCTGGTCCGGGATCGTCCCGGCTCCGGTCAGACCGCGATCGCGACCTCGACGGCGGTGCCCTGGGAGGCCACCACCTGACGGTCCACGGTCTGGCCCGGCACCAGCGCGCGCAGGGTCCACTTGCCCGGGCGGGCGAAGAACCGGAACTGGCCGGTCGCCGAGGTGGGCACCTCGGCCGTGAACTCGCCGCCCTCGTCCAGCAGCCGCACGTAGCCGTTGACCGGCTCTCCGTCGCGGGTCACCGAACCCTGGATGATCGTCTCGTTCGCCACGTCAACTCCTGCCAGGTCCGGGCCGCCGGCCTTCGCACCGCACATGTCTGTCTCCTTCTGACTTACGGGTCGAGCCGGGGGCTCAGTTGCTGCCGAGCTCGATCGGCACGCCGACCAGGCTGCCGTACTCGGTCCACGAGCCGTCGTAGTTCTTGACGTTCTCCTGGCCGAGCAGCTCGTGCAGCACGAACCAGGTGAGCGCGGAGCGCTCGCCGATGCGGCAGTAGGCGATGGTGTCCTTCGCCAGGTCGATGCCCTCGGCCTCGTACAGCGCCTTGAGCTCGTCGTCGCTCTTGAAGGTGCCGTCGTCGTTGGCGTTCTTGGCCCACGGGATGTTGCGGGCGCTCGGCACGTGGCCGGGGCGCTGCGACTGCTCCTGCGGGAGGTGCGCCGGGGCGAGCAGCTTGCCGGAGAACTCGTCGGGCGAGCGGACGTCGACCAGGTTCAGGGTGCCGATGGCGGCGATCACGTCGTCGCGGAAGGCGCGGATCGAGGCGTCGGCTGCCTGCGCCGTGTACTCGGTGGCCGGGCGGGCCGGCACCTCGGCGACCAGGTCGCGGGAGTCCAGCTCCCACTTCTTGCGGCCGCCGTCCAGCAGGCGGACGTCGCCGTGGCCGTACAGCTTGAAGTACCAGTAGGCGTACGAGGCGAACCAGTTGTTGTTGCCGCCGTACAGCACGACGGTCTGGTCGTTGGCGATGCCCTTGGCGCTCAGCAGGGCCTCGAAGCCGGCCTGGTCGATGAAGTCGCGGCGGACCGGGTCCTGGAGGTCCTGCTTCCAGTCGATCCGGACGGCGTTGCGGATGTGGTTCTTCTCGTACGCGGAGGTGTCCTCGTCGACCTCGACGATGACGACCTTCGGGTCGTCCAGGTGGGCCTGGACCCAGTCGGCGTCGACCAGGACGTCGCTGCGGCTCATGGTGGGTTCTCCATCCGAGGGCGGTTGTGCGGAAGGTGCTGCTCAGGAGGGTGCTGCAGGGTGCCCGGGAGGGTGCGGTCCGAAACCCTGTCCGAATAGCGGGACGAGGGGGTGGGCCGGTGCGGCCGGGCAGGAGACTGCGGAGTACCTCGGCGACCGCCGGCCCGGGGGGCCGGGCGCGGTCGCCGGAAAGATCGGCGGCGGGCGTCAACTGCCCTGCCGGGGGCGCCGAATCAGCGCATTCGACACAGACAGGCGGCCACGCGGCACAGGTCTACCGCCCGCCGCTTCGTGAGGTCCGTCTGTCGCTTCATGCCGACGATGCTAGGGACACCGGAGGCCCGCTGTCATCAGCGTATCGAATAGTGGGATCAGAACGACCGGATGATGGGATTTACCCCCGGTCCGGCCTGTCCGGGCCCGGCCGGCGGCCCCCGGAGGGCGTGCGCGGGGCGCGAACGACACCGCTCCACGGCCCACGCTGGACAGCGCGTCTCGCGGAGCGGAACGATTCGGCACAGCCGTGGGCGGGCCTTGGGACCGGGCCGGGGACGGGCCGGGGACGGGCCGGGGACGGGCCTGGATCAGCCCAGGAGCTTGACGTCCTTGCCGTCGAAGGTCAGCTGGAGGCCCTCCGGCAGCGGCGTCACACCGCCGCCCCCGCCCTCCTTGTCGGCCAGCTTCAGCCCGGCCGGCAGCGAGTCCAGGGTGAAGCTCATCGGCTCCAGCTGCTGGTTGGTGGCACCGGCCACCAGCCCCGCCAGCGAGCTCAGCCGGAAGCCGTCCACCGTGACGGTGTTCCCCTTGTTGCGCACGCTGCCCTCGCCGATCTCGATCGGACCCAGCGAGGCCTTGACCTTGCCCGGACCGGCGTAGGCCAGGCTCAGCCGGGAGTTGCCGCCCACCGGCAGCTTGGCGCCGTGCAGCAGCTGGGAGGCGGGCGGCAGCAGCTGCGCGAGGTCCGGGTAGGAGATCACCCCGCTGCCGGTGCCGCTGTCCACCGTGGCACTGCTCATGCTGTCGCTGACCTTGACCCCGGCGAGCCGCGCCTTGAACGAGTGCAGCGCCACCTGGTGGCTGCCGTCGCCGACGGCCAGGCCGTCGGAGGAGATCCGGACGTCGTCCAGCTTCATCGACAGCACCTGGGTGAGGAACGGGAAGCCCTCGATCGAGACGTCCGGGCGCTGGCTCATCCGGCCGCTCTTCACGATCCGGTCGGCGGCCTCGTCCTCGGCCACGCCCACCGCGATCCGGTCCGCACCCAGCAGCAGGCCGGAGAGCACCGCCAGGCCGATCGTGGCCTTCAGCCATCCGCGCATCGTGTCCCCCGTCGTCGCCGGTCGCTGTGGTCGTTCGTCGCTGTGGTCGTTCGCAGTGGGTCGTTCACCGTTCCGTGGCGGACGCAGGACACGTCCGCCCTCGCACGACCGTACGACGTCCCGCCCCGGAACATGGTTCCGGGGCGGGAATTCGACCTGAACAGGCCTGGACGGGTGGGTACGGGTGGCTCAGGCCAGCAGCTCCGTGGCGATCCAGGCCAGCGGCGCGGCCACCGCCAGCGGCAGCGCCACGCCCGCCGTCATGTGCACGAAGCGGGACGGGAAGTCGTACGCCGCGACCCGACGGCCGACCAGCGCACCCAGCCCGGCCAGCGCACCGAGCGCCAACGGGGCCCCGACCAGCAGGCCCAGCAGCACCGCCGCGGCCAGGCCCAGCACCGGGCCCAGCTGCTTCGGCCCGGGCAGCGGCGCCGCGGCCAGCAGGGTGGCCAGCGCCACCGCGCCCACCGCGGCCGGCACCCAGTCGGCCAGCAGCAGCGCGGTGCACAGCACCGTCACCACGGTGGCCGAGCCGAGCACGGTCAGCGCGTAGAACCGCTCCTTCGGGTCCGACGGGCGGAACGTCTGCAACACCAGGACGAGCAGGAAGAACCCGCCCAGGGTGCCCACCACGGCCGCCACGCCGCCGTCGGAGTCCGCCAGCAGCACCGCCACGTCCGCCGTCAGGCCCGCCAGCGCGGCGAGCAGGATGCCCTGCCGGGCCGGCCACATGCCGTTCAGCCGGAACCAGCCGGCCGCCGTCAGCAGCTGGAGCGGCGCGACCACCAGGGCCAGCGCGACCTGCCCGAGCGCGGCACCGCCGGCCAGCAGCACGGCCACGGCGGCGGTGATCAGGGCCGGCTGCAGGCCCGGGTCGATGATCGGCGAACCGGTCCGGCCGCGCGGACCGGCGGGCGGCACCGCCTGCGGCGGGACGGCCCCGTACGGCGGCGCGGCGGGGGCGCCCAGCGGGCCGGGGGCCACCGGGCGCTTGAGCGTCATGGTCGGCGGGTCGAAGGCCTCCGCCGCCTGCTGCGCGGGGGCCT
>NZ_JBHUAL010000114.1:0-30091 GCF_042789775.1 Kitasatospora sp. NPDC056800
GCGGTCCCCCGGGCAGCGCGGTGTCCACGGAGTGCCGTCAGGCCGAGCCGTTCGGACGGCCCCGGGGGCGGGGCTCAGCGGGCGAGGACCGGGTCGAGTGGCGCGACCACGTGCGTGGTCGTGCTCGCGTTCGTGCCCGGGTGCGGGTTCTTGAAGCACTGGTCCGAGACCGTGGCCCCCTTCGGGTAGTGGCAGGCCGTCAGCAGGAGGCCGCCGCGCACCCCGCCCACGTAGCCGAGCTCCACCGGTTCGGCGGGCGTCGGATCCTTGGTCGGCTTGTTCAGGAGATCGGTACGGAAACCGTGCGCGGTGTCCAGGAGCTGGTAGACCCAGCCGCCCGCCTTGGCCTCGCTGACCAGCTCCTCCGCGTCCGACTTCGTGCGGAACCCCGGGACGGCCGCGCCGACGGCCAGGGCCTCCCAGCCGTGCTCCAGCACCGACGGCGTCGGCTTGTTCAGGACGTGCTCCTTGAACAGGCCCAGCCACGGAGCCGTCCCGACCCGCGGCTTGAGGCCCTCCCGGAAGGCGTCCTCACCCTGGAAGGGGTTCAGCGTGTCGGTTCCCACCGCCCAGGCGATCCCCTCCTCCGAGACCCACGGCAGGGCCCCGGCGTCCTGGGTGGGCCACAGGCGGGCCCAGTCGATCGTGACCGCCGCGACGTCCTGCGGCTTGTCGGCGCCCGAGGGGTCGTAGTGCGGGTTCGACTGGCACGCGCCCCCGTCCCTGGGGCAGGCGTCCTTGATGAACCGCGACTTGATGCCGCCCGGGAAGGTGATCTCCTGCTCGCCGCGGTACAGGCCGAACATGGTGGTGTACGTGCCGGACGCCTCCTGGTCGATTCCCCAGGGTGCGTGGACCTCGTAGATCCAGGCGCCGAAATCCACTGCCACACTCTGGTCCCGTGAGGCGCCCGAGAACACGGTCTCGGGCGTCGAACGGTCGACCTGGCTGACCCAGTTGTACTGGCGCTGGTCCTCGGATGTCTTCTCCCCCTGTGGTCGCAGCCCGTCGGCGAAGATGACCTCGGGGGTCCGGTTGGACCCCCGCCAGAGGACGTCCTGGTCCGAACGCCAGGTCAGTTTCGGTCGTGTCTCTTTCACCGGTGCGTCGGGATCGGCCGTGGTGTTCTTCCACTGGGTGTACCAGTCGTCGGCGAGCGGGGCGGATACGGCCGGCAGCGGCTGGGCGGGGGCGCTGTGGGCCTGTGCCGGAACCGGTGTCCACCCGGCGGCCACCGCGACGACGACGGCCGCGACGACCTGGGCGATGCGACGGCCGGTGATGGTTGCTGCCATGTGCGGGCATCCTTTCGTTCGGGAGGCGTTGATCGGGAAGGTGGAGCCTCCGGACCGAATGGTGTGAAGACGCCGGGCGCGCCAATCCCGGCCGCCCGGCGCACCCTCCTTTCCGGGCACCCCGTTCGGGCCACCCGGCGCACCGGGCCGAGCGCCTGCGCTCCGGCCACCCGTCCGCCGGTGGGGTCAGTCGGGGCCGGTGGTGAGGAGGAGGTCGCTGACGCGGTCGGGGCCGGAGGTGACGGTGACCCGGTAGAGGCCCGGGTGGGGGAGGGTGACGGCGGCGACCAGGGTCGCGTCGCTGAGGAGCAGCCGGGGGGTGGCGACGGTCGCCCCGGTGGCCTCGTCGGTGATGCGGCAGGCGGCGTCGTCCGGTGACGCACCGTGCACCATGAGCGGCCAGGGCTGGCCCGGGACGGTCGTCTCGGGAAGGGACAGGCCGAGGCCCGGGCGCTGGAGGGCGTGGCTGACCGGGCGTGGCCGGACGGCGGCCGGCCGCCGGTCGGTCAGGACGGACCGGACGAGCTCCAGGACGTGCGGATCGGAGCAGAGGGTGCCGTGCCGGCCGGACACGAACAGCACGGCGTTCGAGGCGGAGGGCGCGGCGGCGTCGCGCGGGACGAGGCCGTCCCCGCCGCGGTCCCAGCGGACGGCCTCGCCGGACTCGCTCCGGTACGGGCGGCCGTCGTCGTGGGCGCGCGGTGCCGTCAGCACCGGTTCGAGGCCGTCCCCGGCCAACCGCAGGCCCTGCACGGTCGGTTGGCCGATGCCGACCACGGCGCGGGTGCGGGGGAGGAAGGCCGCGCGGGACTCCGCCGCCCGCGCCGCCATGGCGGCGGCGGCGAGCTCCGGATCGCCGCCGAGGCGGCGGACGTCGTCGAGGTCCAGCCGGCGCAGCGCGTCGTCGGTCTCGACGCAGCGGAAGGTCGGCAGCAGGTCGTACACCCCCGGCAGGGAGGCGGCCAGCCCGGACAGCGGGCGCGGGAGAAACCGGCGGCGGCCGCCCAGCATCTCGGCGACCGCGGGGGTGCCGTGGAAGGGCGTGGCGATGGTGACCAGGTCGCGGGTGAGCGCCGCCAGCCGGGAATCGGCCGCCAGCGCCGCCCGGGCGACGAGTCCGCCGGTGGAGTGGGCGACGAAGACCAGCCGGGGTTCCTCGTCGGGCACCCCCGCCCGACGGCGGTGCGGGCTCGCGCGCCAGGCCGCCAGGTGGCGGTGGGCGGCCTCGGCCAGCAGACGCGCGTTCACCTCGGCGGAGAGCCGCCAGTCGTAGGGGAACGGCAGGACGGCGTCCTCGTGGAGGACGGTGGCGTGCAGGGCGTCCAGCAGGGGCTGGTAGGTCTCCAGGCCGCCGAGCGCCGAGAGCCAGGCCGGGGCGCGCAGCAGGCCGTCGGGGCGCAGGCGGCCGGTCCGGCCCGCCCGCTCGTCGGGGGTGACGCGCAGCGAGGAGTCGTCGGTGAGGCTCAGCCGGAGGAGGGTGGTGGGTCTGAGGTCGCCCCAGACGTGGCGGCCGGTCTCGGTGTCGAGGAGCGAACTGCCCATGTGGCCGGGGAGGAGGACGACGGCGTCGTGGGTGGTGTCGCGGGCGGGGGCGGAGGGAGCGGCGAAGTCCACCTCGTGCCGGAGGTTCTCCACCACGGCGTTGTTCAGGGCCTCGGCGTGCTTGCCTCCTGCGCCGAGGTAGGTGTTGACGGCGTCGCCGAAGTCCACGCTGGTGGGGGCGGGGCCTGAGGGGTCGGTGTCGGTCGCGGGCAGTGGAACGCTGACGCCGGTGGCCCTGGTGAAGTCGCGCAGCTCCTCCGGGGTGAGGGAATCGAGCAGGGCGGCATCACCTCCGTCGGAGAGGTCGAGGCCGGAATGCTGGGTGGTATAGGAGACCAACTCGGGCGCACCGTCGCCGAGTTCGGCGGCGATGAGTCGGATGATCTCGGGGTTCTGGGTGACATCGCGCTGGTCCAGATCACTGACGAGCGCGAGTGTACGGGCGCGGAGCTTTCGGGCGTCGGGTGAGTCGAGCGACCCGCTGTCCCGGTGCAGGCGCAGGAGTGCCGACATGATTCCGAGAGTGATCACCCTGTCCTCGATGGCCTCGGCCGCGAGGAGGGCCCGGTTGAGCAGGTCGTGGGCCGAGGCGAAGTCTCCTTGACTCCTGGCGCTTTGGGCGCGGGCCATGAACATGCCCGTCGCGGTGGTCGGGTCGGGCTCGGTGGTGAGAACGTCGTCGGCCAGGGCATCCACCTCGTCCCAACGCTGCAGGGTGGCGAGGGCCGAGATGCGCAGACCGACGATCCGGATGTGAGGGCGCTCTCCGAGGAGTGTCAGCACGTCCTCCGGGCGGTCGTCCAGGAGGAACTGGTCTCCGGCGCGCCTTGCCTGCCGGGCCCACGTCTCGTCGTCGGCCTGCGCCCGGAGCTCCGCGGAGACGATGTTCCCCATCCGCTCGGCGAGGTAGACCTGCGAACAGGGCGGCAGCTCGTCGTTGGCCGGCTCCAGCAGCCGGCCCGCCTCCTCCTCCCACCGGGCGTCCAGGGTGGCGGTCGGTTCGCCGAGGGCGAGCCGGTGGTACAGCTCCTCGACCCGGTCGCCGGCGTCCTCGTAGTGGGCGGCCGCCCGGCGGTGGATCAGCTCCACGACCTCGGCGTGGTCGCGGCGGAGCAGTGGCAGCATGACGGCGCGCACGTCGGCCCGGTGGAGGACCGCGTCCTGCCCCGGTACCTCCTCGACGAGGGAGACCTCGTCCCGGAAGCGGTGGAACAGGCCCCACGCGCGATCCTCGTCCACGGCGCCGAGCCCGCACGGTTCGGCCAGGACGTGGCGGATGACCTCCGGCGTGACCTTCCGGACGATCAGGCCGGGGCTGGCGATGCGGCGCAGGTCCGGGTCCTCCAGGTGGTCGAGGATGCGCCGGTACAGCACGCCCTGGACGGTCTCGGCCTCCAGTTTCCGTCGGAGCTGGTCGTGCAGCGCCGGGTCCCGCAGGGCGTCGGCCTCGCGGCGGAGCAGGGCGGCGGCCAGCTTGAGGTTGAGCGGGCTCCGGCCGACGGTGCCGGTGACCAAGTCGAGTTCCTCGTCGGTGCGCCCGGCGAGTTCGGCGACCTGGCGGCGCAGGTAGCGGCGGGCCGTCGGCGGGTCGAAGCCTTCCAGCGGGAGGGAACGGAAGCGGGGGTCGTCGACGGGCGCGCGGCCGGCGGCGATGACGCGCAGGTTCGGGCAGCTCCACCGCAGGTCGTCCAGGGCCTGCAGCAGGCGGCGCTGGGCGTACTGGCCGCGCCGCTGCACCCGCTCGAAGGTGTCGAGGACGAGCAGCGGCGCCCGGCCGCCGTGGTCGGTCCCGAAGGCCGCCAGGAAGGTGCCGACCCGGTGGAGCAGCACGTCGGTGTCGTGGCGGCGTGAGGTCCGGCGCCCGGAGGAGGAGCTGCGGTCCCGCTCCGACCGGAGGTCGGCGGCGACGGTGCGGCGGAGGGAGTGCTCCAGGGCGTCGGCCGGCTCGCGCATGGCCGGTGCCAGCAGGGCGACCTGGCGGACGGCTTCGGCCAGGACGGTGAGCGGGCGTTCCGGCGCCAGTTCGGGACGCTCGAAGGTCAGGTAGACGTGGGCGGCCGACTCCGCTCCGGCACGGTCCAGGAGGAAGCGTGACAGCAGCGTGGACTTGCCGACGCCGCCCGGCCCGTGCACCAGGAGCCAGGGGGAGTAGCCGTTCTTGGCGTCGACGTAGTCGGACAGCGTGCCGAGTTCGTCCTCCCGTCCGGTGAAGCTCCCGTCGGCGAGGGCCTGGAGCGGTTGCAGCAGCCGGGCCCGCTTGAGGTGGTGCTGCACCTCGTCGGCGGACGGCAGTTCCAGCCCGTGGTCGGCGAGGGCGGCCCGGGCGCGGGGGGCGTCGCGGAACCAGCCGACCACGGTGAGGGCCGCGTACAGCTCGTCGAAGTCCTGTGCCTCCAGCGGCGGGTTCCGCGCGGCCAGGAACCGTTCGGCCCAGTCGCGTGCGGCGTCGCCCTCCGTACGGGGTGCGGTGGTGAGGGTGGCCAGCAGGCGTTCCGGACGGCCCAGGGTCTCGATGGTGTGGGTGCGGACCTCGGGGGTGAGCCGCCAGCGGCGGCCGTCCCGGGTGGTGGCCCGTTCGCAGTCTTGGGTGAGGAAGTCCCGCAGGAGCGCGCCGGGTTCGGCCGCGTCCGCGCCCGGGGTGGTCGCCGCCAGGCTCTCGGCGGTGAACGCGCCCAGCAGGACGGTCCGTTCACGGTAGACGGCGTCGGGCATCGGGGCGAGGGTCTCGGTCACCGTCGTCAACATCCCTGGTAGAGGCTTCGGCCGAGGCCGGCGGCCGTGTGCTGGATCGCGGTGGTCAGGGGGAGCGGGCCGTCGGGGAGGCAGCCGTCGTGGCCGGTCTCGCTCAGCACCTTGGCGGCGAGGCCGCGGGCGGTGTCGGCGTCGATCGGGCGGCCGGCTTCCGCCGCGACCGTCCGGAAGAAGTCGTGGAGGTCCTCGATGCCGATCGGGCCCAGCTGTTCCCGGGCGGTGTACCCCTCGACGTCCGGCGGCAGCCAGCCGTCGTAGGCGAGCAGCACGATCCGCAGCCGGTCCGCCATCTCCTCCTCGACCACCGCCTGCACCAGCCGGACGACCGCGCGCAGGGCGGGTTCGGTGAAGCGGACGGACTCCGAGTCGTCGAAGACGAGCCAGTGCCGGGGCTGCGCCGGGACGGACCGCCGCTCCTCGCGCATCCGGCCCCGGAGTTGGCTGACCAGCCGGTCGGCCTGCTGGTCCTCGGAGGAGTGGTGGTCGATCTGCACGCTCCACTCCCGGAACTCGTCGTTGAGGAATCCGGTGAGTTCGGCCACCCGGACCGGCTCGGTGTACTCGCTCATCCGGATCCGGCACGGGTGGATCCCCTGGCTCGCGAGCACGTGGTGGATGAGGAACCAGGTGAAGGTCCGGCCGGTCCGCGGACCGCCTTCGACGGTGAGCACGCGGTGGCCGCGGTCGAGGACCATCTCCCGCAGCCGGGAGCGGAGGGACGTCCGGTCGAAGAAGGCGCGCTGCCGGTCGTTGATCAGCCCGTGGCCGAACGGGTCGGTGGTCTGTTCGGCGGGTTGCGAGATGCGCTGCTCGGCGAGCAGGTACGCGAACACCGGTGAGGCGGCCCGGGAGTTCGGGTCCTCGGCGACGACCTCGACGAGCCTGCGCAGCCGTCCGGTCGCCGCGGCCTTCTCGACGATGTCCGGCCAGACGTCGAGCATCGCCCCCTGCCAGGCGATCTCGGCCTCGGCGATGCCGGCGCGGGCGACGACCTGCCGGGCCGGCTGCGGGAGGCCGTACGTGTACATGAGGGCCCTGAGCAGTTCCCCGGCTCTGGGGTCCTCGTTCGGGAACGCGCGCAGGTCCAGCAGTGCCACCGGCTCACCTCACCCCGGCGGCGGCCAGGCCCTCGGCCACCCGCTCGATCCGGAGGCCCTCGTTGCGGAACTCCGAGGCACTGAGCCGCTGCCCGATGCGGACGTGGCCCCGGTGCAGGGCGACCAGCCGCCAGCGCTCGTCGAAGACGGGGGCGCCGGAGGAGCCGTACTCGGTGTCCGTCCAGTACTGCACGACCTGCTCGTCCACGTGCCGGACGACGTTGTGCCGGGCGGCGAGCTTCTTCACCAGGCCGTGCGGGTGCTGGATGATGCAGACCCGGTCGCCCTCGGCGACGGTGGCCCGGTCGGGGATCGGCACCACCAGGGCGTCCTCGGGCAGGGGATCGGCGGCGCGGACCACGGCCCAGTCGCCCTCGGGCCGGCCGACGGCGGTGGCGGGGTCGCAGCGGACGGTGCGGTACCTGAGCTCCCGCCCGTCGAGGTCCTGCTCGTAGCCGAACCAGGCCTCGACCGCCTCGGCGGGCCGGCCGTCGGAGTACAGGACGTGGTGGTTGGTCAGCAGGAGGTCGGGCCCGATCCGGAAGGCGGTGCCGTAGCAGGCCTGGCCGTCGGCGTGGGTGACCAGCAGGCGGCAGACGGCGGTGGCGAGTTCGGCGCCGCGGCGCAGGAACGCGACGTCCTGGAACCCGGAGGCGCGGAAGATCTGGCGTTCCTGCTCGTCCGGGTCCCGGAAGGCGGCCCAGGTGCCTGCCGGGAGCTCTGGCTCGGGGGCGGGGAGCACGGGCCGGGCGGCGAGCAGTTCGCGGACGCGGGCGGCGAGCGCCTGGTCGGGGCCCGCGGCGATCCGGTCGAGCAGCGGGCGGAGCTTCTCCTGTTTCCGGGCGACGGTGATGAGGTCGAACCAGACCAGGGACATCGGCTGGTCCCAGTTGACCTCGGCCGGGGCGATGCCCGCCTGCTGGGCCAGCTCCAGCACCGGGTTGACCCGGAAGTGGACGGAGGCGAGCAGGTCGCGGAGTTCGACGGCGCCGGGGTCGGTCCACCGGAAGGGGTAGCTGTCCAGGAAGTGGGTCGTTCGCGGTGCGGGGTTCGTCGTCGCCATGCCCTGTGTGCTCGCTCGTCGGAGAGGGGGAAGTCGTGCTGCCGGGGAGGATTCGCGAGGATCGTTACGGCTGGAAGGCCCAGTACGCGCCGTCCGGGTGCGGGACCCGGGCCAGTCCGTAGCGCTGGGACGGCCGGTGGCCGTGGCGCAGCAGCCCGTACAGGTCGGAGAGGACGGAGCGGTGGTCGCCCGGGTAGGAGTGGCCCGTCAGGCCGGTGTCGAGCTCGGAGACGTCGACGGTGTCCAGGCCGGGCGCGACCACCACGCCCGGGCCGGCCTGGCCCGCCCGGGGGTGTTCGGCGAGGAGGCGGGAGGCGGCGAGCGCGCGGTCGTTGGCGGAGACGTAGAGGGTGCAGCCGCGCGCCTGGTTGACGACCCGGGGCACGAGCTGGCGGAACACCTCGGCGTCGACGTCGGGCGCGGTGAAGACGACCTGCCCGAGCCGGCCCGCGCCCTCGGGGAGCGTGGTGGTGTCCAGGTCGGCCAGCGCGTCGACGACCACCCGGTTGCCCATGCTGTGGGCGACGACGTGCAGTTCGTCGACGCCGGTGTCCGTCAGCACGTGCCGCAGGAACTCCTGGAAGTACGGGACGGCCCGGCGGGAGGCGTTGCCGTCGGCCGCGTAGTCGGTGACGGAGGCCTTGGACGGCCAGCTGTACAGCATGGGGAGGCCGGTGAAGTTCAGGTCGTAGGCGATCTGGGCGGCGCGGACGGCGGCGTCGGCGAAGGAGACGTTGTAGCCGTGGACGAACACCAGTGCCGATCGGGGGGTTTCGTCGTCCCCGGGGAGGTGGTGGCCCCGGGCCCGCTCGGCGAACCCGGCGGCGGTGAGCGGGCTGACGTCGCCGAGCTGGGTGTCCCGGGCCGGGTTGGTGCGGAACCGCAGCCGCCACCAGCGGGGCTTCTCGACGGCGCCGATGCGGTGGTCGTCGGGGACGTTCACCAGGGCTTCCCCGTACGACAGTTGGCCGCGGTCGCCGCCGTAGGCCGCGCTGGTGCCGCTCCCGCCGGCCGGCGCGCGGTCGGTGGCGTAGAGGACGGGGACGAGCAGCGAACGCAGCGCCGTGCCCCAGGAGGGCGGGGGAGCGTCCGGGCCGAAGCGCTCCTGGCCGTCGACGAGCGCGTCGAACGCGGCGACGAGGAGGTCGCCCAGGGGCGGGTAGGCCTCGAAGGCGGCCGCCACCGCCTGGGCGGCCTCCTCGACGGGATCGGCCCCGTCGGCCCCTTCGGTCCCGGCTGACGGCGCACCGCCGCGCGCGGTCTCCAGGGCGCGCAGCGCCACCAGGACCTCCGCCTCCAGGCGCTCGCGCTCGGCCTCGGACAGGCTGTCGGGCACCCTCGGCCAGACCCGGGCGACGGCCGGCTCCAGCACCTCCCACATGTCCACCATCGTCCCCCACCTGGCTTGTTCACGACGTGCCCGACGGCGTGACAACGCGACAACGCGTGTCGAACCGGATCGCTCGCATCATAGGTCGTGGACGGCCGCGCGCGGGCGGTTCGCCCAGGTCCGGTGCCGGATCGGGCCACTGTCACGAACACGTACCGGGGAGGATCTGAGGATGTATCAGAAATCGGAGCACGCCTGACGGTTGACAGGGCCGCGTGTTAGCTTCCGATCGTGTCCCCATCAACTCCGCTCCCGCTCCCGCTGGCCTTCGACACCGCCGGCCTCGAACCGCTCGACGAGGGCCGGTGGTTCGTCCCGGACTCCTGGAACGACGTGGTGGTGCTGAGCGTGCGCGAGGCGCTGCCGCCCGCCCCCGTCTGGCTGGACGGGATCGAGGCGCTGCGGGTGACCCTGGCGCGCGGCCACGCCGCGGCCGGCGGATCGCTGCTGGAGGCGGCGGCGGTGTCGCTGGGCGGGGTTCCGGCGCTCTACACCCTGGTGTCCGAACGGCTGCCCGGTTCCCGCACCGGCTTCCGGTTCCGGGGTTCGTTCCTGCTCGCCAGGTCGACCGTCACCGCCGTCCTGACCGGTCAGTTCCAGGAGTCGGGCGTCACCGGCGTCCGCGAGTCCCTGGTGCGCCTCAAGCTGGACCCGGCGGGGACGGACAGCGGCGGCCACCCGTACGACCCGGAGCTGCCGTACGAGCGCAGCCACGCCGCCGACTGGGACCCGATGTTCCCGAGGCACGCCCTCTCGCTGGCCCGGGCCTGGGCCCGGACGGTGTGCCGGACGGCCGTGGTGGCACCGGCGTTCGCCGCGCTGCCGCCGTACCGGGCCGCCTGAGGTGTCCGGACCGGCCGTCGGGGTTCCGGCGCCCTGGTCGGTCGGCGAGGTGGTCGCCGACCAGTACCGGGTGCTGCGGGTGCACACCGAGGGCGGCATGGGCGTGGTCTACCGGGTGCGGCACCTGGAGTGGGGCGTCGACCTGGCGGTGAAGTGCCCGCGCCCCGAGCTGTTCGGCACGCCGGAGCAGCAGGAGCGGTTCGTCCGCGAGGCCGAGACCTGGGTGTCGCTGGGCCTGCACCCGCACGTCTGCGGCTGCCACTACGTGCGCGTCCTGGACGGGTTGCCACGGGTCTTCGCCGAGTACCTGCCGGGCGGCAGCCTGCGGGAGTGGATCGACGACCGGCGGCTCTACGCGGGCGGCCCGGCCGAGTCCACGGCCCGCATCCTGCGCCTGGCGGTGGAGACCGCCTGGGGGCTGCGGCACGCGCACGAACGCGGCCTGGTGCACCAGGACGTCAAGCCCGCCAACGTCCTGCTGGACCTGGACGGCACCGCCAAGGTCACCGACTTCGGGCTGGCCCAGGCGCGGGCCACGGGCGGTGAACGGGTGTCCGGCGGCGGGATGACCATGGCGTACGCCTCGCCGGAGCAGGCCAGGCGCGAACCGCTGGACCACCGCACCGACCTGTACAGCTTCGCGGTGTCGGTGGTGGAGCTGTTCACCGGCGAGGTGACCTGGCTGATGGGCCCGGTGGTCGGCGAGGCGCTGGCCTCCTACCGGGCGGGCACCGGTCGCGGGCCCGCGTCGTACGGCCCGACCGGGCGTCCGGAAGCGGACGGCCCGCCCCCGCTGCCGGAGCCGGTCGCCGAGCTGCTGGCCCGCTGCCTGCGCGAGCGGCCGGCCGACCGGCCCGCCTCGATGGCCGAGGTGGCCGACGAACTCGCCGACATCCACCACCGGTTGACGGGGCGGGCGATCGACCGCGGAGAGCCGCGCGAGGCCGAGCTGCGCGCCGGCGAACTCAACAACCGGGCCGTCTCGATGCTGGACCTGGGCCGCGTGCCGGAGGCCGAAGCCGCCTTCGGCGCGGCCCTCGCGGCCGACCCGCGCCACCCGGAGGCGACCTACAACTCCGGTCTGATGCACTGGCGGCAGGGCGGCCTCACCGACGAGGACCTGCTCGCCGCCCTGGACGCGGCCAGGGCGGACGGCGGCGCCGCGCGCCTGGGGCCGCTGATCGAGGCGGTGCAGCGCGAACGCGGCGCCGTCGGCCCCGGCGCCGAGCCGACCAGCTGGACCGTGCCCTGGTACGAGTACGAGCGCTGGACGGATTCGCCCTGGGAGGGCGGCCGGACCCGGCGGGCGGCACCCGACATCGAGATCCGGCCCACCCCCGACGGCCGGCTGGCGCTCACGGCCTGCGACGGCACCGTCAAGCTCTGGGAGGTGGCCACCGGCCGGTGCCTGCGGGAGCTGGACGAGCTGCGGCACACGGTGGACCTGGACGCCGAGGGGCGGCGGGCCGTGGGCGTCGGCTCCGACGGCCTGGTCCGGCTGTTCGACCTCGGCGACGGCCGCTGCCTGCGGGTCTTCACCCCGTACTACCGGTCCGGCAGCACCACCGTCCGCTCGCTGCGGCTGCTCGCCGGGGCGGGCCTGGTGGTCGGCGGCACCAGCGACGGCACGGTCCTGGGCTGGGAGCTGACGACCGGCCGGGCCCGCTTCATCCTGGACGGCTTCTCGGGCGGCACCGTCGAGGCGACCGCGGACGGCCGGCTGCTGGTCTTCGACGGCCCCGAGGGAGTGGTCGCGGTGCGCGATCCAGCTGGCGCCGGTGAACAGACCCCGCTGCTGGAACGCCGCTACGCGCACGAACCGTGCTGCCTGAGCCGGGACGGCCGCACCGTGGCCGCCGCCGTCGGCGACCGGCTCCGGGTGCACGGCCCGGGCCTCGACGCGGAGATCGCCGCCGGCCACGGCGCCGGGCACCGCCTCGCCCTGAGCCCCGACGGGCGGCTGCTGGCCGGCGGGGGCCTGGACGGCGCGGTCCGCCTCTGGGAACCGGATACCGGCCGCTGCCTGCGCACCTTCCGCGGGCACCGGGGCCACGTCGACGCCGTGGTGTTCCTGGCCGACGGCAGGCACCTGCTCTCCGCCGGGCGGGACGGCACCGCCCGACGCTGGCCGCTGCCCGAGCCCCACCCGGCCGCGGCCCGGCTCAGCCGCCCCCGTCGGCACGCCGAACTGGACGACCTGAGCAGCCGGCTGGCCGCGCTGGTCGAGCGGGCCGGGCGGGAGCACGCGGCCGGCCGCTGCGCCGCCGCGCTCGACCTGCTGAGCCGGGCCCGGGCCCTGCCCGGCCACGAGCGCGATCCCCGGGTGCTGACCGCCTGGCAGGAGCTGGCCCGCGACCGGCGGGTGACCCGCACCGGACTGCGGGCGGCCTGGCCCGCCCGGGTGCTGTACGACGGCGCCTGGGGCGCGCCGGCCCTGGCGCCGGACGGCCGAACGGTGGCCGTCCGGGTGCCCGGGGGCATCCAGCTGCTCGGTGCGGAGACCGGTGAGCGCGGGCCGCTGATCGAGGGCCTGTCGCGGGTGCACGGCAGGCTCCGCTTCACCGGTGACGGTCGGACGGTGCTGTTCGCGGGCGGTGACGGGACCCTGGGCGCCTGGTCCGCGGCGACCGGTGCCCGGCTCAGCTCGGCCCGGCTCGCCCTGGGCGCGGGGACGGCCTCGTTCACCGCGGACGGGCGGTTCGTCCTGGCCCGGGGCGCGGACGACGGGATCCGGCTGTTCGAGACGGCCACCGGCGCCTGCCGCCGGACCCTGGAGGGCGACCACGGCCGGGGGCCCAACCTCTGGGGGCCCGCGCTCTGGCTCTCCCCCCACGGGCGCACCGCCGTCACCGCGGGCCCGAAGCACTCCATCGGGCTCTGGGACGTCCCCACCGGCCGCCGCCTGCGGGAGTTCCACGGCCACACCGCCACCGTGACCGAGCTGCTGGTCGACGCCGACCGCGGACTGCTGCTCTCCGGCTGCGGCCAGGACCGCGCGATCCGCGTCTGGGACCTGCGCACCGGGGCCTGTCTGCGGGTCCTCGACGACCAGCCGGACGGCACCGGGGCGCTCCGACTGAGCCCGGACGGGCGGTTCGTGCTGTCGCTCGGCGAGGACGACGGCGCGCTGCGGGTGTGGGAGCTCGGCACTGGCCGCTGCCTGCGGGTGCTGGCCGGCCGTCCGGCCGGCTTCTCCGGGGCCGAACCGGGCCCGGACGGCGGCTCGGCGGTGTGCGTCCGCGGTGACGGTTCCGTTCAACTCTGGTGCCTGGACTGGGAGCTGGCGGTCCGTCGGCAATCATGACGGGAGCGTCGAGGAGAGAGGGGAGGCCGTCGTGTGGTTCGGCCGTAAGCGCAGCAAGAAGGCGTCCGAGAAGGCGTCCGCGAAGGCGTCCGGGAAGGCCGGGAGCGACCTGGCGCCGCTGACCCGGGCGATCATGGAGCTGAGCGGCGACCCGGGGCTGGACAGCCGGGTCGCCCGGCAGGAACGGCAGGCGCGGTCCGGCGATGCCGAGGCCCTGATCCGTCTGGGGGCCCGGCTGCTCGACGAGGGCCGTGACGCCGAGGCCGAACAGCAGTTCCGCCGCGCCGCCGAGCTCGGCGAACCGCTGGCCATGCACAACCTGTCCGTGGTGCTGGGGAAGGCCGGCCGGGCCGCCGAGGCCGCGTCCTGGCAGCAGCGCGCCGCCGAACTCGGCTGCGCTCCCGCCATGGTCGGCGCCGGCTTCCGCGCCGTCGACGAGAACCGCCTGGCCGATGCCGAGCGGTGGTTCCGCGGAGCGGCGGACCAGGGCGAGGACCAGGCCGCGTACATCCTGGGCGTGCTGCTGTCCGAGGCGGGCCGCAGCGCCGAGGCCGAGCGGTGGCTGCGGGCCGCCGCCGACAAGAGGAACGCGGAGGCGATGTACTCGCTGGCGTACCTGGTGCAGGGGGCCGGACGCGAGCCCGAGGCCGAGCTCTGGTACCGGCGGGCCGCCGACGAGGGGCACCCGCAGGCGATGAACAACCTGGGCACCGTCCTGCGCTACAGCGACCGGGTGGCCGAGGCCCAGGAGTGGTTCCGTCGCTCGGCCGAGGCGGGCGAGCCGATGGGCATGCTCAACCTCGGCGAACTGCTGGAGGCCGGCTCGCCCGAGCGGGCCGCCGAGTGGTACCGGCAGGCCGCCCGACGGGGATCGGCGAAGGCGCAGAGGCATCTGACGCGGATGGCGGAGCAGGGCCCGGGGCGGCCCGCATGAGCGAGGCCACGGTCGTCCTGCACCAGGTGGGCGGCCCTGGGACCGGCGACGAGCACGTCTTCACCGAGCGCACCACCTGCCTGCTCGGCCGGGCCGCCGAGTGCATGCCGCGGCTGCCGGACGACGAGCGCCACCGCACCGTCTCCCGGCACCACTGCCTGCTCGACATCAACCCGCCCGACATCCGGATCCGCGACTTCGGCAGCCTCAACGGGACGTACGTCAACGGGAGGAAGATCGGCCAGCGCGCCCGGAACCAGAGCCCGGAGGAGGGCGCGGCACTCGACCTCCCCGAGCACGACCTGGCCGACGGCGACGAGATCCGGATCGGCGACACCGTCTTCCGGGTCGGCCGGTCCGCCCCCACCCTGCGCCTGCGACCGGCCCGCTGCGCCGCCTGCGGCCGGGACACGGCGGACGAGGCCGACGGCCGGGACGGCAGCTACGTCTGCGCGACCTGCCGGGCCGAGCCCGGCATGGTGCTGCGGCAACTGCTCGCGCTGGCCCGCCAGGGCGGCGGGGCCGTCGCCTCGCTCGCGGACTACGAACTGTCGGCCCAGCTCGGCCGCGGCGGGATGGGCACCGTCCACCTGGCCCGCCACCGGGGGACCGGTCGGGAAGTGGCACTGAAACTGATGCTGCCCAAGGTGGCGGCCAGCACCCGGGCGCGGGCCCTGTTCCTGCGCGAGGTCGCCGTCACCCGCACCCTGCACCACCCGAACATCGTCACCCTGCACGAGGTCGGGTTCGCCGGCGGCACCTTCTTCTTCACCCTCGAGTACTGCCGCGGCGGCAGCGTCGAGGACCTGCTGGGCCGACGCGGCGGGCGACTGCCGGCGGACGAGGCCGTACCGCTCGCCCTCCAGGCGCTGGCCGGACTGGCCCACGCCCACGCGGCCGGCGTGGTCCACCGCGATCTCAGCCCGGGCAACCTGCTGCTCGACCACGGGCCGGACGGCCGACCGGTGGCGAAGGTGGCGGACTTCGGCCTGGCCAAGGCCTTCGACCAGGCGGGCCTCAGCGGCCTGACCCGCACCGGCACCACGGCCGGCAAGCCCTCCTGCATGCCCCGCCAACAGATCGTCAACTTCCGCTACGCCACCCCGGAGGTCGACGTCTGGGGACTGGCCGCCTGCCTCTACAGGATGCTGACCGGCCGCTACCCCCGCCCCTTCCCGCCCGGCGCCGACCCGTGGCAGGTCGTCCTGCAGACCCCGGCCACCCCGCTGCGGGAGGTGGCGCCGCACCTCCCGCACCGCCTCGCCGAGGTGGTCGACCAGGCCCTGCGGGAGCAGCCGGCGATCGGCTTCCCGGACGCCGCCGCCTTCGCGGCCGCCCTCCGGGAGGCGCTCTGACCGGCCCGCCCCCGACACCCGGGGCGGCCGCCGGGCGCGCTACCGCTCGTAGACCATCTCGGGGAAGCGCGGCGACGGGCCGTCCAGGAGGTGGTCGTCGTGGCCGCGCAGCCAGCGGTCGAAGAACGACGCGACGTACGAGCGGGTGGCCGACACCGCGCGGTCCGGGGGAACGTCGCCGACGGCGCCGGTCAGGTCCGTCCCGCTGATCGCGCCCTGGCGGGCGAGCTGGGGCAGCAGGGACTGCGCGTCGGTGTAGGAGCCGTGGCGGGAGCCGGTGAGGGTCACGTCGGCGTGCCAGCCGGTGCTGTGCCGCCACAGGGCGTCCCAGCCGGGCTGCCGGTGGTAGCTGCCGGATTCGGGGTCCTGGGTGCCCATGAGCAGGAAGGGCCGGGTGAGGCCGTCCTCGGCGGCGGTGGGCAGGGGCAGTTGGACCCCGGAGCCGTCCGGGTTGGAGAAGTGCAGCTGGCCGTCGAGGTTGACGCCGGCCTTGAGGCGCGGATCGTCGTGCATGGTCTGGAGGGCCGCGGAGCCGCCGCCGGAGTGGCCGACCATGCCGATCCGGTCGAGGTCGAGGGAGGCGGCGAGGCCGGCCGGCAGCCGCTCGTCGTGGCGCAGCCCGGCGAGCCGGTCCAGGACGGAGCGGGTGTCGTCGACCCGGCTCTGCAGCATCCTGCGCAGGAGGGCGCTCATGTCGAGGCCGGGCTGGGCCAGCAGCGCGGGGAAGACGGAGGTGGCGAGGTCCCCGTCGGGGAAGGCGACCTCGGAGGCCTCGTAGGTGTGGTCGACGGTGACGACGACGTAGCCGCGCGAGGCGAGGTCCTCCACCAGGCCGGTGCCCCAGGTGCGCGGGTCGCCGAAGCCCGCCGAGTACAGCACGACGGGCCGCTTGCCACCGGGGAGTGCGGGCGCGTCGGTGCGGGCGTGGGTGCGGATGCCCGCCCAGTCGGTGCGGCCGGGCTCGAACCGGTAGTCGCTCTGGCCGACGCTCCCCGGCGCTGCCGAAGTGCTCGGCGGCGGCGGGGACCATGTACGGCGCGCGGTCGTCGCCGGTGGCGGCCCGGGTGGTCGGGTACCAGAGGCTGATCATCAGCTTGCGGTGCTGCCCGGGCTTCCAGGGGTCGTCCCGGCGGTCGTCCGTGAGCTGCAGGGACGTCGTGCCGACCGGGTACGGCCCGGTGGGCTGCGGCAGCCAGGCCCTGGCCTGCTGCCCGGCGCCCGGCCCCGGCGCCGCCACCGCGCCCGGCGCGCCGACCACACCCAACGCCACCGTCGCCGCCAGCAGCACCGCCGCCACGGCCCGTCCTCGCCCGCTCATCGTCGTCTCCCCCTCGTTCGGTTTCCGTCGTCGCTTTCGACACGGGCGACGGTACGGGCGAGGCGGGGCGGACGCCGTCATACAGGGGTGCCAAGTCCGCTGTGCTACCCTGGTATGACGGTTTCCGGCGCCACCGGTACGTCCAGGCCCTCGGGTCGAGTGCCCCTTACCGGCTGAGGATCGCCTTGACCTTGTCGGCGACCTGCGTCGCCTGGATGTCGCGGCCCTTCTCATTGGGGTGCAGGTACCACGGGAGCGTCGTGTCGCCGAGCTTGACCAGGGAGGGCTCCAGCAGGCCGCCGATGCCCCGGTCGGCGCCGTCGCACGCCGTGTTGCCGCCGGTGTGGGCGTAGAGGTCCACGAAGTCGGCGCCGCCCTCGGCATCGGCGACGGCCTTCTTCATGACGTCGTCCAGCCGCTTCTGGATCTGGTCCAGGACCGGCAGGGCGTCCTGCGGGATGTCGGCGAACGGCAGCTCCGTCTGACCGGGTGCCGCGGTCCGGCACTTGGCGGTGTCCGCGGGCACGAGCCTCGGGTAGCCGGCCAGGACGCGCTTCGCGTCGGGGGAGAAGTAGCCGATGCGGTCGAGCAGTTCCTCCAGCTCCCACCCGACTTCCTCGAACTGCCGGTCCAGCCACTGCTTTCCGTCTCCGGACGTGAAGAACTCGCCGCACGTCGCGGCCGGCACGTCCTCGTCCACCGGTGTTCCCGGCAGCAGGACCCCCTCATCGCCGCGGAGCTTGGCGGAACACTGCTTCAGGATGCGGTTGAAGCCCACCGTGTTGCCGCCCAGGCTGCCCACGACCAACTGGGTGTCGGGTTTGAGCGCGTCCTGCTGCGGCGGGACCTCGCCGAGGTTGAAGGGCAGCTCCTGCTTCTCCCAGAAGTGACGGACGAGGGCCCCTCCGCAGGAGACGTCCGACTGGACGTCGAGCGTGACGCCCTTGTCCGCGAGGCGCCTGGTGGCGACGGCGGGGTAGTTCTCCTTCGCCTGGAAGCAGAAGACCTGTGGGCTGTCCTCGTGGTTCAGGGGGGGCGATGCCGTAGTTGGCGGTGTAGGAGTCGCCGAAGAAGACGGTCGGTACGGGGACGGCGGGCGCCGCGCCGGCGCTGCCCGCCGGACCGGCGAGCGCCAGGCAGCTGCCCAGCGCGGCCGCGGCGGCGACCAGCCGCCGTACCACTGGAGTTCCCGTCGTCTTGCGCGTGGCCGAAGGCATGGCTGTGCCCTTTCATCGGAGCCGAGGTGAAGGAAGCGGAACGATCCGTATTCATTCACATGCGGAGCGCGATGGTCCGGTGGACGCCGGCCGCAACCGGGTGTGTTCCCGCATCACCCCCTGGCGTGCGTCCGTCGAGCCTGGTCAACCAGGGGAGGCGCGGTCGTCGGGTCCGAAGGCGATCGTCACCCGGAAGGCGGAACTCGCCTCCCGCCACCCGGGTGGGGCGTCAGGCGGGACGGCCGGTGACCTCGGAGACCGTGCCGTTGCCCGTCCCTGACGCCGTGAGGGGGAGGCGTACGGTGAACACCGAGCCGGTGCCGGGGGTGCTGGCCGCGTGGACGTCGCCGCCGTGGAGTTCGGCGAGTTTGCGGACGATGGCGAGGCCGAGGCCGCTGCCGCCGCTCTGGCGGTTGCGGGACTTCTCGGCGCGCCAGAACCGTTCGAAGACCAGCGGCAGGTCCGCCGGGGCGATGCCGTTGCCGGTGTCCGCGACCTCGATGAGCAGGGCGTGGGCCTCCGGCCGGGTCCGCAGGGTGACGGTGCCGCCCGCCGGGGTGTGGCGGACGGCGTTGGCCACCAGGTTGCCGACCATCTGGCGCAGGCGTACCGGGTCGGCGGACAGCTCGTACTCGGCCGTGGCCGTGTCCGTGTCGACGACCAGGGTCACGCCCGACGCCTGCGCCAGGGCGCCGTGCGCGGTGGCGGCCTGGGCGAGCAGGTCCTCGGCGTCCACCGGCTCGCGGTGCAGGGCGAGTTCGCCGGCGTCGGCGGCGGCGAGGTCCCGCAGGTCGTCGATCAGGTGCTGGAGCAGCAGGGCCTCCTCCAGCAGCGAACTCGTCAGGGCGCCGTCGGCGGTGACGACGCCGTCCTCGACGGCCTCCAGCCAGCCGCGGATGTTGCTCAGCGGGGTCCGCAGCTCGTGCGCGATGTCGCCCACCATCGCCCGGCGCAGCTCCTCCAGCTGCTCGCGGCGCTCCGCCATGGCGTTGAAGGCGGCGGCGAGTCCGGCGATCTCGTCCCGGCCGGTCGCGGTCACCCGGGCGGAGAGGTCCCCGTCGGCCATCCGCCGGGCGGCCCGGGTGAGGGCGTTCAGCGGCCGGGAGAGCCGCAGGCCGACCGCCGTGGTGATCGCCACGGTGACGGCCAGCACCAGCGCGGCGACCTCGACGACCCGGCCGCGGTGGGGTGCGGACAGGACGGGGGCCGGCTCCGCCGTGCCGGAGGGCGCGCCGACGAACAGCAGCACGGGCGGAGCCACGTACCGGACGAGCTGCTGGCGACGGGAGTTGGCGAGGCAGGCGGAGACCACCTGCTCCTGCTCCCGGTCGAGGGACGGGGTCCACCGCAGGGACAGGGACAGCTGGACGGGCCGGATCCGCTGGCGCTCCAGGCAGGCGTTGACCAGCCCGGTGAGGTCGGCGAGAGCGGCGCTCTCGGTGCCGGTCGGGGCGTCCAGCACCTGCGGCGGCGCGCAGCGCACACCCGAGGCCGCCTGGCCGCCGGGGACGTTCACCACGGGGTGTCCGGCGGCGTCGTCGGTGACGGTCGCCTCGACGCCCAGGGCCGACCGCAGGCAGTCGGCCCGGGTCCGGGCGGCCTCCTCCATGGCGGCGCGCTCGGCGGCCGTCATCCGGAACGGGCCCACGGCGCGGGCGTCGATCCGGTCGGCGGGGGCGTCGGGCAGCATCGCGAGGTCGACCGAGAGCGGGTCGACGGTGGTGGTGGGCGTACGGGGCAGGGCTGTTCGGCCGGCGGCGGGGTCCGGGGCGGCGGTGGCCGAGGGGGCCGCGGCGGGTGTGGCCGCCGCCGAGTCGATGACCGGCTCGAAGCGCGGCGTGGCCAGCAGGATGCGCTGCCCGGTGTCGGCCGCGAGCCTCCGGACGGTCGGCTCCGCGCCCGTCCAGTCGGGGTGGGTCGCGGCGTAGCCGAGCAGTTCGTGGTAGATCCGGACCTGGTCCGCGAGGACCTGGTGCTGCTCCTGCCGGATCGCGCCCGTCGTGGTGCGGGCCGTCAGCCAGGCCGTCGCGGCGATGGAGCAGAGGGAGACCAGGGCGGAGAGGGCGAGCAGCCGGAGCAGCAGCGTCCGGCGGGGAGGGGCGTCACGACGCACCGTGCGGCTCCTCGGCGAGCTTGTAGCCGATGCCGTAGACCGTCAGGAGCCGGGTGGGGCGGCGTGGTTGGGGCTCGATCTTGCGGCGCAGGTTCATCACGTGGGTGTCGACGGTCCGGGTGGTGATGTACCGGTCGATGCCGTGCAGCTGCTCCAGCAGCTGGGCGCGGGTGAAGACCCGGCCGGGCTGGGCGGCCAGCACCTCCAGCAGCCGGAACTCGCCGGGGGTGCAGCTGACGGGCCGTCCGTCGGCGGTGATCTCGTGGCGCAGCGGGTCGACGGTGAGGGCCCCGGCGGTCAGCACGCCCGGCGGCGGGGCCGGCGTGGCCGGGGGCGTGGCGGAGTCCAGGGGCAGGGACTGAGGGAGGGGTCGGGAGCCGCGGCGCAGCAGGGCGCGGACCCGGGCGACGAGTTCCCGGGGGCTGTACGGCTTGGTGAGGTAGTCGTCGGCGCCGAGGTCGAGGCCGAGCAACAGGTCCTCCTCGGTGGTGCGGGCGGTCAGCATCAGCACCGGGACGGCGGATTCGACGCGCAGGGCGCGGCAGACGTCGAGCCCGTCCATGACGGGCATCATCACGTCGAGGACCAGGAGTTGGGTCGGCCCTCGGCGGGCCTCCTCCAGCGCGGAGCGGCCGTCGTGGACGACGACGACGTGATGACCCTCCCGCTCCAGGTACAGCCGGACCAGGTCCGCCTGCTTGGGATCGTCCTCGGCAACCACGACGTGTGCGCACATGACCATGATCGTAAAGCGCCGTCGGAGGGCACCCCCACCGGTTCGGGACGGCCTCCCGACAAGTTCCTGACATCTCCGGACCAGGGTGGGGGAATCCGCCGGGGCACGTGCCCCGGACCCTGCTGCGAAAGGCGCCCGCCTGATGCCCTCCTCCCGTCCGGTGTCCCTCACCGCCCGCGCTCTCGGGGCGGCCCTGCTGCTCTCCACCGTCCCCGCCGTCGCGGCGACGGCCGCCACCCAGGGGCCGACCCCCGCCGCCGCCACGGCCGTTCCCGCCGCCGCGCCGACCGTCACGGCGGCGGAGGTGATGCCGCACCTCCAGGCCCTGCAACGGATCGCGGACCACAACGGCGGCAACCGCGCGCACGGCACCCGGGGGTACGCGGAGTCGGTGGCGTACGTGAAGCGGGCGCTGGACCGGGCCGGCTTCCAGACGCAGCTGCGCCGCTTCTCCCACGACGGCAAGGACGGCTACAACCTGATCGCCGACTGGCCGGGCGGCGACCCGGACCACGTGCTGCTCTCCGGCGCCCACCTGGACAGCGTCCCGATGGGCCCGGGGATCAACGACAACGGCTCCGGCTCGGCGGCCGTCCTGACCACCGCCCTCCAGGTCGCCAAGGCCGGGCTGAAGCCCGAGCGGCACCTGCGCTTCGCCTGGTGGGGAGCCGAGGAGGCGGGGCTGGTCGGCTCGGCGGACTACGTCAAGAACCTGTCCGCCGACGACCGCAAGGCCATCGACCTGTACCTCAACCTCGACCAGGCGGGCAGCAAGAACCTCCAGCAGTACCTCGTGGTGAAGGACGAGAAGAACGGCGGGGCCGCGGCCTTCAAGGCCTTCGAGAACTGGTTCGGCAGCCGGGGCTTCGCCACCTTCGACATCCCGCTGGACAGCTCCGACACCGAGTCGTTCGGGAAGGCCGGCATCCCGACGTCCGGCTTCAGCAGCGGCGTCTCGGACTGCCTCCACAGCGCGTGCGACGACCTCGCCAACGTCGACCCCGCGACGCAGGCGACCAGCACCAACGCGCTGATCGGCGTGGTGTGGCAGTACGCCGCCTCCGCTGCCACGGCCCGACCCTGATTCCCCGTCGTCTCCAGGAGCCACAGATGCGCGCACCACTGAGCCACCACCGCCGCAAGGCCGCCACCCTGGTCGCGGCCGCCACCGCCCTCGGCGTCGCCCTGACCGCCGCCCCCGCGGGAGCGGCCGGCATCGGGGACCCGTACTTCCCCGAGGACGGCAACACCGGCTACGACGTGGCGAACTACGACGTCCGGATCGCCTACGACCCGGCGCACCCCGACCGGTTGGACGGCGACACCACCGTCACCGCCCGGGCCCTGCGCCCCCTCGACCGCCTCTCCCTGGACCTGAAGGGCTTCCAGGTCGCCTCGGTCACCGTGAACGGCGCCCCGGCCAGGTCGTTCTCCCGCTCCGGCGAGCACAAGCTGGACATCGAGCCCGCCCGCCGGGTGGCCGGCGGTGCCACCTTCGCCGTACGGGTCGTGTACGCGGGCAAGCCCGACCCCGAGGGCTGGCACCAGCTGGTGTCCGGCGGCGTCAACGCGATGGGCGAGCCGCACGGCGCGACCTCCTGGTTCCCGTCCAACGACCACCCGTCCGACAAGGCCACCTTCTCGCTCACCGCGACCGTCCCCGACGGCTGGACGGCCATCGGCAACGGCCGGCCCGGCCCGACCACCGGCAAGGACGGCTCGACGACCTTCCGCTGGCGCGAGGACAAGCCGATGGCGACGTACCTCAGCACCGTCGCCATCGACAGGTTCACCGTCCACCGCTCGGAACTGCCCGACGGGACACCGGTCATCACCGCCTACGGCCCGGACGTGCCGATCGACGACGTGGCCAAGGCGACCGAGGCCCAGCAGCCGGAGATCATCGCCTTCCTGGCCTCCAGGTTCGGCCCGTACCCGTTCTCCTCCGCGGGCGCCATCGTCCGCAGCTGGACCAAGGAGTCGGGTACCGGCGCGCCGGACCTGGAGACCCAGAGCCGGCCCACCTACACCAACTACTTCTGGGACGCCGCGGCGGTCCACGAGATCTCCCACCAGTGGTTCGGCGACAGCGTCTCGTTCACCGACTGGCGCGACGGCTGCATCGCCGAATGCGTCGCCCAGTACGCCAACCAGCTGTGGGACGAACACCAGGGCAGCGACCTCGACACCGGCTTCTACGCCCCCACCGTCCAGGAGAACCGGAACAAGCCGGAGTTCTGGTCCACCAAGCTGTACGACCCGGGCCAGGGCAAGGAACTCGCCCCGGCCCTCTACTTCAAGGGCTCGCTGATGATGCACGCCCTGCGGCGCACCGTCGGGGACGACGCGTTCTTCGGCACCCTCAAGCGCTGGACCGCCGACCACGCCTACGGCAACGCCTCCTTCCCCCAGTTCGAGGCCCTCGCCGCGAAGGTCTCCGGCAAGGACCTCAAGGGCTTCTTCGACGCCTGGGCCCACGGCACGACGATCCCCCCGCAGCAGTACCTCTACCCGGGCACCCTGGCCCCGCTGGCCGGCCGGTAGCAGCCCGCTGCCGACCGTGCCCACGGAGGGGCTGTCCCGCTCGGGGACAGCCCCTCCCGCGTTGCGCGGCAGCCTGCTCCGGGCCGTCGGCGACGCCGAGGCCGGCACCTTCACGAGCATGGCTCCCTCGTCCGGGTGAAGTCGATCGAACACTTCTCTGCAGCCGAACGGAGTAGGGCATACCGCGGGTGACGGCGATGCCGGGTGCGTCAACTCCCGTGCGTGTCCGCGATGTCGTCGCGTGAGAGGGGAGTGGCTCATGGCGGTGCAGGACGGGCGGGGCGGGCGAGCGGTGTGCGGGGCGTCGGCCGGCCGGTCGCGCCGGATCGCGGGCTGGCGCTCGGTGGCGGTCACCAGCGCGTTGACGCTCGCCGGGGTTTCGTTGGGCCTGCCGGCGCCGGAGGCGGCCGCGGCCTCGGGCCAGCAGAGCTTCACGCGCTCCGGAAGGTTCACCGTGCCCGCGGGCGTCACCCAGGTCACGGCCTACGCGTGGGGTCCGGGCGGGGCGGGCGGGGCCGCCGGTGGCGGTGCCGGTGGCGGAGGGGGCGGTGGCGGAGGGGGCCTGTCCCTCGCCACGCACGACCGGGCCGGCGGTGGTGGTGGCGGAGGAGGTGCCGGAGGGGCCGGCGGGGGCGGTGGTGGTGGTGGCGCCGCGGGTTCCTACGTTCAGTGCACGCTCACCGTCCAGCCGGGTTCTGTTCTGGACATCGTGGTGGGGAAGTCGCGGGCGGTCGGTTCTCCCGGCGGGGGCGGAGCGGGTGGGCTGGGCGGAGAGGCCGGCGGGCTCCTGCGAAGCGGCGATGCGGGCGTCGCGGGCGCGTCGGGCGGCAGGGTGCCCGCTGTCTCGATGGCTCGAGGAGAGTCGACGTACCTCGCAGGGCCCGAAGACGATTCTTTCCCCAGCCTCATCGCTCCGTACGGAACCCCGGGCGGTACCGCCAGGGCGGTCGGTGAGGCACAGGGTGGTACCGGGGGAGGCTCCGGCCGTGGCGGTGAACCCGCCGGACTGGGAGGCCTGGGCGGCGGTGGAGGGCTGGGCGGCACCGCGGGGCCCGGCGGGTCGGGCGCCGGAGGGGCTCCCGTGACGACCGGTTCACGCTGCGAGGGGAGCGGCGTTCAGAAGGTCGCCCCCGGAGCGGGGGCCCCGGGGACGGCCGGCTCGGCGGGGCAGCCCGGTGTCACCGGGGGGCCCGGCGCCATCAGGCACGGCGGCAAGGGAGAGATCGGTGGCGCCGCTGGTGCGGGCGGTGCCGGCGGACAGGGGTCCGCCGCCGTCACCGGCGGTGTTCCCCTGCCTCCCGGGCTGAGCGCCGGCGGTGCGGGCGGCACCGGCGGTGCGGGAGGCCGGGGAGGGGGTGGAGGCAACGGGGACACCCCCGGAGGGCAGGACGCCGGCCCCGGGGCTTCCGGGGCGTCGGGTGCCGACGGGCAGAAAGGCGAACTCGGCGGAGGGGGCTACCTCGTCCTCAGCTGGTGACTCCGGACGGCCCGCGCACCGGGATCGCCGGTGGCGGTCGCGCCGGGCGGGACGGTGCCGTCGAGGAGGCGGAGCCGGCCCGGCTTCGTCACAGGGCGGTCAGGGTGAGGGTGGTGGGGCCGCTGGCCCCGGTGATGGTGCCGCCGCCGACCGGGCACAGCTCCGGGTTGGTTCCGGTGAGGTCGGCGGCGTCCACGACCTTCACCGCGGTGTCGCCCGTGTACCGGCCCGTGCTGACGGTGCCCGTGTAGGTCGCGGCGGTGCCGGTGTCCTCCACGGAGGTCCAGTGCACGGTGCTGGTGCTCCGGTCGCTCCAGGTGACGGTCTCGTCGAAGGGGTTGAGCGTGTGGATCAGGTTGACGCAGGTCTCGCCCGGCTCGTCGGCCGTGGTCGCGCTCGTCCCGGGAAGGCCCGTCTCGCACGTCGCGTAGGAGTTCTGGGACGTGACGCTGATGTCCTGCGGCTGGTTGGTCAGCGCGGGCGTGAACTCGCTGGTGAACGTGCCTTCGCACTGCACGTCCACCACGCCCTGGGCGTGGGCCGGTGCACCGGCCGGGAGCAGCAGGAGTCCACAGGCCAGCGCCATGGCCCCGGCCAGACGGCGGGGCAGCGGGAATCGGGACGGAACGGTGTTCATCGAGCCTCCAGGGGAGAGCGATCGGTCGGGGCTTGGCCGTCCGACCGGTGCGAGGGTGGTGATCGGGGCGGGTGCGCGGGGGGATCCGGTGCTCCGGTCGGCTTCCGGTGACGGGGGGCCATGAGCACCGCCGCCCCGCGCCACGCGCGTGACTGATCGTGTACTCACCGTGTGTGCCTACCGGCCGCCGCGCAAGCCCGGACGGCCGGTCGGATGCCGTTCACGAGGCGGGTTCGGGTCAGGCGGGTGGGCTGTTTTCTGCCACATTGGTCTCTACCATTGCCCCGAATCCGGGATTCCGGAAGGCTCGCCGCCGAGCGCCGGGAAGCGGACTCCGGCGTTCTCGCCCGAGGGAGGATCCACCGAGATGGCATTGCGCACAGCGGTTTCCACCATGGCCCTGGCCGGACTGCTGACGGTTGCGGGTGGCCTGGCGGCCGCTCCCGCCGCCCAGGCGTCCACGACGAGGACGACCGGATACACCTACATCGGCATGTACCCGAGCGGCGCCGCGTGCGACGCCGCCGGCCGGGCCTACGTGGCCCGCGGGGAGGCGGTCAGCTACTTCTGCGACGTGGCCCCGACCACGGCCCGGCTCTCGGTCTGGTTCTACTGAGACCGCCTGCCGGGTGCCGCGCGGGGTCCGGGGTGACGTCCGCTGCGGCGGGTGTCCGGCGGTGTGACTCCGGCTGAACCGGCAGGTCCGGGTGAGCAGTCGGGGGCGTTCGCGGCGGAGTTCTTCGCTCCGCCGCGGCGCTCGGCCTCCGGCGGTGGGCCCGCCGCCGGAGCGGCAGCCGTACCCCCTGGCCGTTTGCCTGTTCGGGTGGCCTTTTACCATCGTGTCGGATTCTCCGACGGACGGTGCCGCCCGCTCGGCCGCTGCGGCCGGGGGCTCGCCGTCCGACACCCACACGGCACCACGACTCCACCGCAGACGCTGGAGTCGTGCATCTAGGAGGAACGTTCATGCAAGCCCGGAAGATCGGCGCGGTCGCCGCGACAGCGGTAGCAGTCCTGGCGGCCCGCGACCTCATCCAGAAGAGGCACGCGCTCCTCCGGAACTTCCCGGTCGTCGGCCACGCCCGGTACCTCCTGGAGACGATCGGGCCGGAGCTGCGGCAGTACATCGTGACCTCCAACGAGGAGGAGCGCCCCTTCAGCCGTGACCAGCGCACCTGGATCTACGCGTCGGCGAAGGAGGAGAACAACTACTTCGGCTTCGGCACCGAGGTCGACGTCGAGCACGTCCAGGGGCACGCCTACCTGAAGCAGCGCACCTTCGCCGGTGCCCTCCCCGACGCCCACGACCCGCAGGCACCGCTGCCCTCGGCCAAGGTGCTGGGCGGGCCGCGCGGCCGCGCCAAGGCCTTCCGGCCGGCCAGCGTGGTGAACATCTCGGCGATGAGCTTCGGCTCGCTCTCCGGCGCGGCCGTCACGGCGCTCAACAAGGGGGCGGCGCTGGCGGGCACGATGCACAACACCGGCGAGGGCGGCCTCTCGCCGTACCACCGCAACGGCGGTGACCTCGTCCTCCAGCTCGGGACGGCGTACTTCGGCTGCCGCGACGAGAACGGCGCCTTCAACCTCGACAAGCTCAAGGAAGTCGTCGCCGGGGCCCCGGTCAAGGCGATAGAGATCAAGCTCTCCCAGGGCGCCAAGCCGGGGCTGGGCGGCATGCTGCCGGGCGCGAAGGTGACCCCGGAGATCGCCGGGATCCGCGGCATCCCGGTCGGCCAGGACTGCGCCTCCCCGTCGCGGCACACCGCGTTCGGCGACGTCGACTCGATGCTGGACTTCGTCGAGCTGATCGCCACCGAGACCGGCCTGCCGGTCGGGGTCAAGAGCGCGGTGGGGGAGGCGGGCTTCTGGCAGGAGCTCGCCACGCTGATGGCCCGCGGCGACCGCGGGGTCGACTTCGTGACGGTCGACGGCGGCGAGGGCGGCACCGGCGCGGCGCCGCGGATGTTCGCCGACTCGGTGTCGCTGCCGTTCCGGATGGGCTTCTCCCGGGTCTACGGCACCTTCGCCGAGCTGGGGCTGACCGACGACCTGACCTTCATCGGCTCCGGCAAGCTCGGCCTGCCCGAGAACGCCGCGGTCGCCTTCGCCCTGGGCGCCGACATGATCAACGTGGCCCGGGAGGCGATGCTGTCGATCGGCTGCATCCAGGCGCAGAAGTGCCACACCGACAAGTGCCCCACCGGCATCGCGACCCAGAACGCGTGGCTCGCCCGCGGCCTGGACCCGACGTCGAAGGCCGACCGGGCCGCCGCCTACCTGCGCACCCTGCGCAAGGAGCTGATGAAGGTCTCGTCGGCCGTCGGCGTCGCCCACCCGGCGCTCATCACCGCCGACGACATCGAGATCCTGAACGGCGACTACGAGGCCCGCACCCTGGCCGGCGTGTACGGCTACAAGGAGGGCTGGGGCGAGCTCGGCCCGCGGCTGGCCGAGGAGATCACGGCGCTGATGACGGCCGGGCCGGCCGTCTGATCCACCCTGCCGACCCCCGTCGGCCGGCGTCAGGTCGACCGCGACCCGGAGCGCCGACCGTACGGGGGTTCGGCGCTCCCCGGGGGATTGGTCCAGACCTTAAATGGTCCAGACCTATTGACGGGCCCTGCCGCTCCTCCTACGATCCGGACCGGCACAGCCCCACATGTCCCCCACCTCACCCAAGCCGGGCGTCGCGCCCCCACGCGTCGGTCATGTCCATGGCGCTCGGCGGGAAGGGAGCACCACATGTTCCGTCGAAGGCCGAGTCGTCCACGCCCGCAGCAGGCGCCCGTGGAACGCGCGTCGCAGGCCCCCCGCACCGGCCGCGCCCGGCACGGGTCGAGCGTCCTGACGCGTTCCCTCGCCGGGGTGAGCGCCGCCGCCGTGATCGGCGCCGGCATCGCCGTGGCGGGCACCGTCACGGCCGGCGCCGCCACCCCCAACCTGGTGGCCAACCCCGGGTTCGAGGACGGGCTCTCCGGCTGGACCTGTTCCGGCGGCTCCGGCGCGGCCGTCGGCAGCCCGGTCCACTCCGGTGCCTCCGCGCTCCAGGCCACGCCGACCGGCCAGGACACCGCCCAGTGCACCCAGACCATCAGCGTGCAGCCCAACTCCCAGTACACGCTGAGCGCCTACGTCCAGGGCAGCTACGTCTACCTGGGCGCCACCGGCACCGGCGTCGCCAACGCCTCCACCTGGACGGCGAGCAGCCCCTCGTACAGCCAGCTCAGCGTCGGCTTCACCACCGGGGCGAACACCACCTCGGTGACCGTCTTCCTGCACGGCTGGTACGGGCAGCCCGCGTTCTACGCGGACGACGTGGTGCTCACCGGCCCCGGCGGCAGCAGCCCCAGCCCCACCCCGACCACCGCGCCGCCGACCAGCACGCCGCCGACGACGACACCGCCCACCAGCACCCCGCCCACCACCACGCCTCCGACGACGACGCCGCCCACCACGACGCCGCCGAGCGACACCTGCCCCACGAAGCCCAAGCCGTCCGGCAAGGTCCTCCAGGGGTACTGGGAGAACTGGGACGGCGCCCTGAACGGTGTCCACCCCGGCATGGGCTGGGTCCCCATCACGGACAGCCGGATGGCCGCGCACGGCTACAACGTCATCAACGCCGCCTTCCCGGTGATCCTCTCGGACGGCACCGTGCTGTGGCAGGACGGCATGGACAGCAACGTCAAGGTCTCCACCCCCGCCGAGATGTGCCAGGCCAAGGCGGCCGGGGCAACGATCCTGATGTCGATCGGCGGCGCCGCCGCGGGCATCGACCTGAGCTCCAGCACGGTGGCCGACAAGTTCGTGGCGACCGTCGTCCCGATCCTCAAGAAGTACAACTTCGACGGGATCGACATCGACATCGAGACCGGCCTGTCCGGCAGCGGCAACATCAACACGCTGTCCGCCTCCCAGGCCAACCTGATCCGCATCATCGACGGCGTGCTGGCCCAGATGCCCGCGGGCTTCGGCCTGACGATGGCCCCCGAGACCGCGTACGTCACCGGCGGCAGCGTCAACTACGGGTCGATCTGGGGCGCCTACCTGCCGATCGTCAAGAAGTACGCCGACAACGGGCAGCTGTGGTGGCTGAACATGCAGTACTACAACGGCAGCATGTACGGCTGCTCCGGCGACTCCTACCAGGCCGGCACCGTGCAGGGCTTCACCGCGCAGACCACCTGCCTGAACAACGGCCTGACCATCCAGGGCACCACCATCAGGGTGCCGTACGACAAGCAGGTGCCCGGCCTGCCGGCCCAGCCCGGCGCGGGCGGCGGCTACATGGACCCGGGGTCGGTCGGCCAGGCGTGGAACGCCTTCAGCGGTTCGCTGAAGGGTCTGATGACGTGGTCGATCAACTGGGACGGCTCGAAGGGCTGGAGCTTCGGCGACAACGTCAAGCGCCTCCAGGGGCGTTGATCCCCGGCTGAGCTGACGACGGCCTCCCGCGGTCCGGGCCGCGGGAGGCC
>NZ_JBHUAL010000115.1:0-29949 GCF_042789775.1 Kitasatospora sp. NPDC056800
GCCCGGGTCAGGCGATGATGGCGCGGCGGCCGCCGGCGGTGATCGCCTTCTTGAGCATCCACATGGCCACGCCGCCGGCGGCGGTGACGCCACCGAACAGCGAGAGGGCGGCGGCGACGTCGGTGCCGGCCTCGATGGCGGTCAGCACGCGGTCGGCGCTCTTGTACTCCAGACCGAAGTAGCCGGTCAGCACGTCAGGGGTGGTGGCGGCCAGCAGGAGCGGGGCGCTCAGACCGGCAACGGCCGTGCCGGCGGCGGCGATGCGCTTCTTCGGGGTCGAGAAAACGGACATGTTAATCTCCAGTTCGCCACTTTCAGGGAGTGGTTGGGAATATCCGGCAGCCACCGGTCGCTTCGGGACTGCGCCTGATCATCGAATCCGACCCCGTGCTGACGGTGGTGGCGGACTGTCCGGTGGACCGGGCGGTCGAGCAGGCCCGCGCGCTCCAGCCCGACCTGGTCCTGCTCGACCTCGGCCGCCAGGCCGACGCGGCCCTCGACACCCTGCTCTCGCTGATCTACCTGCCCCGGGCGCCCCGGGTGGCCATGCTGGCCACGGAGGAGGACGGCGACCTGCTGAACCGGGCGCTGCGGCACGGCGCGGTCGGCTGCCTCCGGCGGAACGCCCCGAGCGGCCTGCTGCTGGACGCCGTCCGGGTGCTCACCTCGGGCGGCACCGTGGTCTTCCCGCAACTCCGGTCGGCCGCACCGGCGGTGGCTCCCGAGCCGCCCGACCGGCAGGTCCCGGCCCGGCTCAACGCCCGTGAGCGGGAGATCCTGGTCTGCCTGGGCGAGGGTCTGTCCAACGCGGACATCGCCGAGCGGCTGTACCTCCGCCCGGCGACCGTCAAGGACTACGTCAGCGAGCTGCTCGCCAAACTGGGCGTCCGCAACCGGACCCAGGCCGCCGTCCTGGCCGAGCGGTACGGACTGCTCAGGGCCCACGCCGCGGCGTGAGGAAGGGGCCCCGTGCGGGGCCCGGCGCACGACCCGGGGGCCCCGCAGGCGGGTTCGGGGCCGGCCGGGCGGCTCTCCCCGGGCCGGACGGCCGGCTGCCCTACGGGTTCTTCACCTCGGCGGTCCGTTCCGTCGCGTCCGGCTCGGCCGGCTCCTCGGTGGCGCGCGTGCCGTCCAGGCGGATGCCGCGCATCGAGGCCCACATCACCAGGGCGCTGCCGCAGACCACGCCGCAGTCGGCGAGGTTGAAGACCGGCCAGTGCGGCAGTTGGATCCAGTCCACGACGCGTCCCTCCCACGGGGAGGGGTCCCGGAACAGCCGGTCGATGAGGTTTCCGGCCGCGCCGGCGATGACCAGCCCGAAGGAGACCGCCCAGAGGGGGGTGCGGATCCGGGGCGACACCACCAGCATGAGGACGATGACCAGCATCTTCACCGTGGTGAAGAACCAGGTCTCCCCCGCGCCGATGGAGAACGCCCCGCCCGAATTGAAGACCAGCGTGAATTTCAGAAGCCCGCCGAGGGTCGATGTCGGATCGGTCCCCGAGAAATGTGTCAGCGCTATCTGTTTGGTGATGAAATCCGACGCCAGCAGTGCGATTGCCACGGCTGTCATGGTTCCCAGTCGTCGAGGCGTGTCACCGGACAAGGAAGCTCCTCGCGCAACCCGTAGGCGTAGTAAGCCAGTCATGGCCGCATTGTAGGTGACGGCGGCTTGCGCACGAGTGTTCACAAGTACGGGAGCGCACCGTCAGAACGGGAGCATACCCGCGCCGTTGCCGGGCACCGGCCCCGCCGTCGCCGGGTGTCGGCGGGCCCCGATGGTCACCCGAAGATCCCGGCGAGGCGGGTCAGTCCCTCCCTGATCGCCTCGGCGGGGTGTCCGGTGAACGACAGCCGCAGGGTCGCCGGGTCGGGCCGGTCGGCGAAGAACGGCGCGCCGGGTACGTAGGCGACGTCGTGGGCCGCGGCCCGGGGCAGCAGGGCGGTGGCGTCGTGCCCGTCCGGCAGGCGCACCCACACGAACATCCCGCCGTCCGGCCGGTTCCAGGTGCTTCCGTGGGGGAGCGCGTGGGGCAGGCCGTCGAGCAGCGCGTCGCGGCGTTCCCGGTAGGCGGCGCGGACCCGGGTCAGGTGCGCGTCGAGGTCGGCATGGGTGAGGTACCGGGCGGCGGCCGCCTGGTCGACGGTGGAGGAGTGCAGGTCGGTGGTCTGCTTCACCGTCGTACAGGCGCGGCGCAGTTCGGCCGGAGCGCGCAGCCAGCCGAGGCGCATGCCCGGGGACATGGTCTTGGAGAGGCTGCCGAGCAGCACCGTGCGGTCGGCCGCGGCGTCGAGCGAGGCGATCCACGGCAGCGGAGCGCCGTCGAACCGCAACTCGCCGTAGGGGTCGTCCTCGACGATCCACAGGCCGTGGCGGGCCGCGACCTCCGCGACGGCCCGGCGGCGCTCGACGGGGAGCGTACGGCCGGTCGGGTTCTGGAAGTTGGGGACGAGGTAGAGGAGTCTGGGCCGCTCCGAGGCGACGAGGCGGGCCAGTGCCACCGGGTCGACGCCGTCCTCGTCGGACGGGACCGGGACGACGCGGGCTCCCGCGAAGGCGAAGCACTGCAGGGCCGCCAGATAGGTGGGGTTCTCCACGAGGACGGTGTCGCCGGGGGCCAGCAGCGCCGTCGAGACCAGCGTCAGTGCCTGCTGGGAGCCCGAGGTGACCAGCAGGTCGTCCGCCGGGGTGGGCAGGCCGCGGGAGCCCAGCCGCTCGGCGACGGCCGCCCGCAGCGCCGGGTCGCCCTCGGTGGTCGAGTACTGGAGGACGCGGTGCGGGGCCGTGGCCAGCACGTGGTCGTACGCGGCCCGCAGGCCGTCGACGTCGAAGAGCTCCGGGGCGGGCAGGCCGCCGGCGAAGGAGATCACCTCCGGCCGCGCCGTGAGTTCGAGGATCTCCCGCACGGACGAGGCGTGGGCGGCGGCGTGGCGGGCGACGGGAACGGGGGCGGCGGCTGGGCTCGTCATGCCCGCAGGATACGGACGATCGGGGCGGTGTCCCGGGTGCGGGAGTCCCACGGGTGCCCAAACATGTCCCGTCGATTTCTTGCCGAGATCGCTCAGGTGTCCGTGGTGACGGCGGGTTCCGCGACCGGCCGTGCCGGACCGTGATCTTCCGGAAACCACCAGGTGGGACCGGGGCGGACGTTGACCTGCGGTCTTCCGCCAGATGGGCCGAAAACGCGTGGTCGGCCGTCGAACGGGCTTGTCGGGCCGTGCGGTGCGTATGTCAGTCTCTGGGGGCCGTGTGCCGTGTTCCACAGTGTTCTGACGGGGAATTCCGAATCTCTCTTTCCTTTCCCTGGTTCTCCGGGATGCGTTCCGTCATGCCGTCGGTCGGTTCGAAGTGATAACAGGGGGCGTCATGTCTGATCTCCGCCATGGGCATTCCGAGGCCTCCGTGAATTCCGCGGGAAATCGGTCGGTGCCGGAGGAACCCATCGCGTTGGTCGGAATCTCCTGCCGCCTTCCGGGGGCTGCCGGACCCCGGCAGTTGTGGGACCTCCTGCGGGACGGCCGCAGCGCCGTCACCGAAACTCCCGACGACCGCCGGGGCGGTCCCGGGGGAACCGGGGACGACGAGCCGTCCGCCCTGCGGTGGGGGGCGTTCCTGGAGGACGTGGACCGGTTCGACGCGGGATTCTTCGGGATCGGCCCGCGCGAGGCCGCCGCGATGGATCCGCAGCAGCGCCTGGCCCTGGAACTGAGCTGGGAGGCCTTCGAGGACGCGGGAATCCGCCCGGAGACCTGGCGCTCCCAGGACACCGCCGTCTTCCTCGGTGTGGCGTCCGGCGACTACGGCCTCCTGCTCGACCGGCGAGGGCCGGCCGCCCGGACCCCGCACACCGTCGCCGGCACCCAGCGCGGCATGACGGCCAACCGCGTCTCGTACGCCCTCGGCCTGCACGGCCCCAGCCTCACCGTCGACGCCGGCCAGGCGTCGTCGCTGGCCGCCGTCCACCTGGCCTGCGAGAGCCTGCGGCGCGGCGACTCCGCGCTCGCCGTGGCGGGCGGGGTGCACCTCAACCTGCTGCCCGACACGGCGCACGCGATGGCCGGGCTCGGCGCGCTCTCGCCCGACGGCCGCTGCTTCACCTTCGACGAGCGGGCGAACGGCTACGTCCGCGGCGAGGGCGGGGCGATGGTGGTGCTCAAGCCCCTGAGCCGGGCCCTCGCCGACGGGGACCCGGTGTACGGCGTCCTGCTCGGCAGCGCCCTGAACAACGACGGCGGCGGAGAGGGACTGACGGTGCCGGCCCGGGCCGGGCAGGAAGAGGTGCTGCGGCGGGCCTGCGCGAGGGCCGGTGTCGACCCCGCGCACGTCCAGTACGTCGAACTGCACGGGACGGGCACCAGGGTCGGCGACCCGGTCGAGGCCGCCGCGCTGGGCGCCGTGTTCGGCGCGGCCCGGACGGCCGGCCAAAGCCCCCTGCACGTCGGCTCGGTGAAGACGAACGTCGGCCACCTGGAGGCCGCGGCGGGCGTGGTCGGCCTGGTCAAGGTGGCACTGTCGCTCCAGCACGCGACGCTGCCGCCGAGCCTCGGCTTCCGTACCCCCAACCCGCTGATCGACATGGACGCCCTGCGGCTGCGCATGGTGACGGACCGCCTGCCGTGGACCGGGGCGGACGGCACCCGCCTCGCGGGCGTCAGCTCCTTCGGTCTCGGCGGGACCAACTGCCATGTCGTGCTGTCCCAGCCGCCCGCCCCCGCCGTGGACACCCGGGCGCCGGCGGACGGCGGTTCCGGCGTGGTGCCGTGGGTCCTGTCCGGTGCCACAGCGGAGGCGCTGCGGGCCCAGGCCGACCGCCTCCGGTCGTACGTGGCCGAGGAGACCGACGCCGAACCCGCCGACGTGGCCCTCGCGTTGGCCACCACGCGCGCGACCCGGGAGCACCGCGCGGTCGTCGTCGCGGCCGACCGCGAGGAGTTCCTCCGGGCCCTGACCGCCGCCGCCGAGCCCGGCGGAGTCGACCCGGCACTGGTCCGGGGCAGCGTCGCCGAGGACGGCGAGGTCACCTTCGTCTACCCGGGCCAGGGCTCCCAATGGGACGGCATGGCAAGGGAGTTGCTCGACACCTCGGCCGTCTTCCGGGAGCGGATGGAGCAGTGCGACCGGGCGCTGCGGCCGCACGTCGACTGGTCGCTGCTCGACGTCCTGCGCGGGACGCCCGACGCCCCGCCCCTGGAACGGGTCGACGTCGTCCAGCCCGTGCTGTGGGCCATGATGCTCGCGCTGACCGAGGTGTGGGGCTCCTTCGGGGTGCGTCCCGACGCGGTGGTGGGGCACTCGCAGGGCGAGATCGCCGCCGCGTGCGTCGCGGGCGCCCTCAGCGTCGAGGACGGCGCGAGGATCGTGGCGCTGCGCAGCCGCGCGCTCGGCCGGCTGGCGGGCACCGGCGCCATGGCCACCGTCTCCCTGCCCGTGGCGCAGGTCCGCGACCGGCTCGAACGGGGCTGGGACGGGGTGGAGATCGCCGCGGTCAACGGTCCGGTGTCCACGGTGGTCTCCGGTCCGCCCGGGAGCGTCGACCGGCTGCTGGCGGAGTACGAGGCCGAGGGCGTCTGGGTGCGCGCGATCCCGGTCGACTACGCCTCGCACTCCGGCGACGTGGAGGTCCTGCGGGACGCGCTGCTGACGGAACTCGCCGGGATCACCCCGCGCCGGTCGCGGATCCCGTTCTGCTCCACCGTCACCGGTGAGATCACCGACACCACGGAGCTGGACGCCGACTACTGGTACCGCAACCTGCGCCGGCCGGTCCGGATGGAGACCGCCACCCGGCACCTGCTGGAGGCCGGGCACCGGACGTTCGTCGAGGTCAGCCCGCACCCCGTGCTCACCGTCGCGCTCCAGCAGACCGTCGGTGCCGCGGCGGCGGTCACCGGGACGCTCCGGCGGGGCGAGGGCGGTTCGCGCCGTCTGCTGGACTCCGTCGCCCGGCTCCACGTGCGCGGTGCGTGGGTCGACTGGCAGCCCGCGCTCCGGACGGGCACCGGGCGTCGGCTCCGGCTGCCCACCTACCCGTTCCAGCGGCAGTCGTACTGGCTCGACGGCGAGGACCGGCGCGAGACCGTGGTGGCGGACCGGCGTGGGCCCGCGGTGGCGGACCGGCGTGAGCCGTTCGGAGCGGAGACCGGGGCCCCCGCACCCGGGCCGTCGCGGCCCGGCCACGGCGAACTGACGGGCCTCGTACGGGAACACGCCGCGGCCGTGCTCGGCCACCCGGAGCCCGGGCTGGTCGACACCTCCCGCCGCTTCAAGGACCTCGGCTTCAACTCGCTGGACGCCGTCAACCTCCTGGAACGGCTGACCGCCGCCACCGGCGTCCCCCTCCCGCCCACCCTGATCTTCGACCACCCCACACCCGCCCTCCTGGCGGAGTGGCTGCGCACGGAACTCGCGGGCGAACGCACCGACACCGGCACCGCACCCCTCCGCGCCCCCCACGACGACGAGCCGATCGCGATCGTGGGGATGGGGTGCCGCTACCCGGGCGGGGTGCGGTCGCCGGAGGACCTGTGGCGGCTGGTGTCGGAGGGGCGCGACGCGATCTCCGGCCTCCCGGAGGGGCGGGGGTGGGACCTGGAGCACCTCTACGACCCCGATCCCGACGCGGGGGAAGGCGGGCGGACGTACACGCGCGGCGGCGGGTTCCTGCACGACGCGGACCTGTTCGACGCGGGGTTCTTCGGCGTTCCGCCGCGCGAGGCGGAGGCGATGGACCCGCAGCAGCGGCTGCTGCTGGAGGTGTCGTGGGAGGCGTTGGAGCGGGCGGGGATCCGTCCCGACACCCTGAAGGGCAGTGCGACCGGCGTCTTCACCGGAGTGATGACCAGCGGCTACCGGCCCGCCCCCGCCCGGGTCCCGGTGGAGTTCGAAGGGCACGTCCTGACCGGCAACGAGAGCAGTGTCGCGTCCGGCCGGGTGTCCTATGTGCTGGGGCTGGAGGGCCCGGCCCTGTCGGTGGACACGGCGTGCTCGTCGTCGCTGGTGGCGCTGCACCTGGCGGTGCAGTCGCTGCGGCGGGGCGAGTGCTCGATGGCCCTGGCCGGCGGCGTCACCGTCATGGCGGCCCCGGCCACCCTCATCGAGTTCGCCCGGCACCGGGGCCTGTCCCCGGACGGCCGGTGCCGGGCCTTCGGTGAGGGGGCCGAGGGGACGGGGTTCGGTGAGGGTTGCGGCGTGCTGGTGCTGGAGCGGTTGTCCGATGCGCGGCGGGCTGGGCGCCGGGTGTTGGGGGTGCTGCGGGGTTCGGCGGTGAACCAGGACGGTGCCTCGAACGGGTTGACGGCGCCGAGCGGTCGGGCGCAGGTGCGGGTGGTGCGCGGGGCCTTGGAGGACGCGGGGTTGGCGGCGGGCGACGTCGACGCGGTGGAGGCGCACGGGACGGGGACGCGGCTGGGCGATCCGATCGAGGCGCAGGCCTTGCTGTCCGCGTACGGGGCGGGGCGCGAAGTGCCGTTGTGGCTGGGCTCGGTGAAGTCGAACATCGGTCACACGCAGGCCGCCGCGGGTGTGGCGGGTGTGATGAAGATGGTGCTGGCGATGCGGCACGGGGTGCTGCCGCGGACGTTGCACGCGGAGGTGCCGTCGTCGCATGTGGACTGGTCCTCGGGCGGGGTGGAGCTGCTGAGCGAGGCGCGGGAGTGGCCTGAGGTGGGTCGGCCGCGGCGGGCGGGTGTGTCGTCCTTCGGGATCAGTGGGACGAACGCGCATGTGATCGTGGAAGGGGTCGCCGAAGAAGCAACTACCTCTCCCGATGGCCCTGTTGATGATGTGGTGCCGTGGGTGGTGTCCGGCCGGTCGGTGGAGGCGCTGCGGGCGCAGGCGGGCCGGCTGGCGGAGCACCTGACGGAGCACCCGGAGGTCGGCGCGGGCAGCGTCGGCTGGTCGCTGGTCGCGCAGCGCTCGCTGTTCGAGCAGCGTGCCGTCGTGACGGGCGCCGACCGTGAAGAACTGCTCGCGGGGCTGCGCGTCCTTGCCGACGGTGGCACGGCGGACAACGTCACCGTCACGCCCCCCACCACACCCCCCGACGGCTCGAACAGGCTCGCGCTGCTCTTCACCGGCCAGGGCGCGCAGCGCCTCGGCATGGGCCGCAGTCTGTACCAGGACTTCCCCGTTTTCGCGAAGGCGTTCGACGAGGCGTGCGCGCAGTTGGACGCGCACCTGCCCGTCCCCCTGAAGGACGTCGTCTTCGGTACGGACGCCGACCTCCTGGACCGCACCCTGTACGCCCAGTCGGCCCTGTTCGCCCTGGAGACCGCGCAGTTCAGGCTCCTGGAGCACTACGGCATCAGGCCCGACCACCTGCTCGGACACTCGGTCGGCGAGGTGGCCGCCGCCCATGTCGCGGGCGTGCTCGACCTGCCGGACGCCGCGCTCATGGTGGCGACGCGGGGACGGCTGATGCAGGCCGCCCGTGGCGACGGCGCCATGATCGCCGTGGAGGCCACCGAGCAGGAGGTCCTGGCGGTCCTCGGAGAGCGCGACGATCTGGCCGGGATCGCCGCGGTCAACGGCCCGCGGTCCGTGGTGGTCTCGGGTGATGCCGCGGTCGCCACCGAGGTCGCGGACCACTTCGCGGCGCTGGGGCGCCGGACCAGGCGGCTGCGGGTCAGCCACGCCTTCCACTCTCCCCACATGGACGGCGCGCTGGAGGAGTTCCGCACCGTCCTCGAAGGCCTGACCTTCCGCGCCCCCGTCCTCTCCGTCGTGTCCAACGTGACCGGGCGGGAGGCCACCGCCGAGCAACTCTGCTCCCCCGACTACTGGGTGTCCCACATCCGCCGTGCCGTCCGGTTCGGCGAGGGGGTCGAGCACCTCGCCGGGCTCGGCGTGGGGACCTACCTCGAACTCGGCCCCGACGGTGTCCTGACCGGTCTGGTCCCGGACTGCCTGCCGGCCGGGACCGACGCGGTCACCCTGTCGCTGCTGCGGGCCCGGCGCCCGGAGTCCGGCTCCCTGCTCACCGCGGTCGCCCAGGCCGCCTTCGTCGGCCACCTGCCCGACTGGTCCCCGCTCTTCCCGGGCGCGCGGCCGGTGGAGCTGCCGACGTACGCCTTCCAGCACCGGTCCTACTGGCTGACGCAGGACACCGCCGTCGCGGACGTGGCCTCGGCGGGTCTGGAGACGGTGGGGCACCCGCTGCTGGGCGCGGCGGTCGAGCGGCCCGACGGGAACGGCTGGGTGTTCACCGGCCGGCTCTCGCCCACGACCCACCCCTGGACGGAGGACCACGTCATCGGCGAGGAGGTGCTGCTGCCCGGTGTGGCGCTGCTCGACGTCGCCCTCGCGGCGGGCGCCCGGGCCGGCTGCCGGCGGCTGGACGAACTCACCCTGGAAGCCCCGCTGTCCCTCCACCCCGACGCCCCGGCCGACCTGCGCGTGGTGCTGGACCCCGAGGAGGAGGGACGCTGGTCGCTGGCCGTGTTCTCGCGCTCCGACGACACCTGGCGGCGCCACGCCACCGGCGTGCTGGCCGCCGGGGCCGAAGGCACCGGGAGCGCGCTGACGGACTGGCCGCCGAAGGACGCGACCCCCCTCGACGTGGCCGACGCGTACCAGGCCCTGGCCGCCCGCGGCTACGACTACGGGCCGACCTTCCAGGGCCTGCGCGCCGCCTGGCGCGACGGCGACGTGCTGTACGCGGAGGTCGGGCTCCCGGCCGGCGTGGAGCCCTCCGGTTTCGGGGTGCACCCGGCCGTGCTGGACGCGGCGCTGCACCTGCTCGTCCTGGAGGGCGACCAGGCGGCCGGGCTCCGGCTGCCGTTCGCCTGGTCCGGTGCCGAACTGCACGCCACCGGTGCCACCGCGCTGCGGGTACGGCTGACGCCCACCGGCACCGACACCGTGGCCCTGGCCGTCTGCGACGCCGCCGGGGCGCCGGTCGCCACCGTCGAAGCGCTGACCCTGCGCCCCTACTCGGCGGCGGGCGGGGGCCGTACGCCGCTGTTCGCCGTGGAGTGGGTGCCCGTGCCGGACCCGGCCGCCGCCACCGCTCCGGCCGGTCCCGCCCCGGACCTGCCGACGGGCCCGCCGACGGACCGCTGGGCCGTCCTCGGCACGCGCGGCCCGGACCTGCCGGGCGTGACCCGCCACGCCGACCTCACCACGCTGGCCGGTGCGGTCGAGGACCTGGAGGTGGCCGTCCTCCCGTGGACGGCGAGCGCGCCGGAGCACGCGGTGCCGTCCGCGGCCCATGACGCCGCCCGGGAGGTCCTGGGCCTGCTGAAGAGCTGGCTGGCCGAGGAGCACCGGACCTCCGCGCCGCTGGTGGTCCTCACCCGGAACGCGGTGGCCGCCGAAGCGGCCGAAGGCGTGGCGGACCTCGCCGCATCCGTGCTGTGGGGCCTGCTGCGCACCGCCCAGACCGAACACCCGGGCCGCTTCGTCCTGCTCGACGCCGACGCCGACCCGACCCCCGGGCTGGTGGCCGCCGCGCTCGCCACCGGAGAGCCCCAACTGGCCCTGCGCAACGGCACCTTGAAGGCCGCCCGGCTGGCCCGGCAGACATCCCGTGAGCTGCTCGCACCCCCGGAGGGCGCGCCGGCCTGGCGGATGGAACCGGGCGCCAGCGGCTCCCTCGACGCGCTGTCCCTCCAGCCCCGCCCCGAGGCGCTCGCCCCCCTGCTGCCGGGCGAGGTGCGCGTCGCCGTCCGCGCCGCGGGCCTCAACTTCCGTGACGCGCTGAACGCCCTGGGGCTCTACCCCGGCGACGCGGGCCCGCTCGGCATCGAGGGCGCCGGCGTGGTCACCGAGGTCGGCCCCGGGGTCACCGGGTTCGCGCCCGGCGACCGGGTCATGGGCCTGCTGCCCGGCGCGTTCGGACCGGTGGTGGCCACCGACAGCAGGATGCTCGTCACCGTCCCGGACGGCTGGACGTTCGCCCAGGCGGCGGCCGTTCCCGTCGTCTTCCTGACCGCCTACTACGCGCTGACCGACCTGGCCGCCCTGGCCCCGGGCCAGTCGCTGCTGGTCCACGCGGCGGCGGGCGGCGTCGGCATGGCCGCGGTCCAGCTCGCCCACCACCTCGGCGCGCGGGTCTTCGGCACCGCGAGCCCCGGCAAGTGGGACACGCTGCGCTCGATGGGCCTGCCGGACGAGCGCATCGCCTCGTCCCGGGACCTCCTCTTCGAGCAGGGCTTCCGCCGGGTGCTCGGCGAGGACGGCGGCTTCGACGTCGTCCTCAACGCGCTGGCCCACGAGTACGTGGACGCCTCGCTGCGCCTGCTGCGCCCCGGCGGCCGGTTCCTGGAGATGGGCAAGACCGACGTCAGGGACCCCGCGTCCCTCCCCGACGTCTCCTACCAGGCGTTCGACCTCATGGTGGTCGACGCGGACCGCATCCAGGAGATGCTCACCGAGCTCGTGCGCCTCTTCGAGGCCGGCGCGCTCACCCACCTCCCGCTCACCGTCCGGGACGTCCGCCGGGGCAGGGAGGCCTTCCGCCACATCAGCCAGGGCCGCCACACCGGCAAGAACGTGCTCACCCTTCCGGTGTCGTTGGATCCGGAGGGTGCGGTGCTGGTGGTCGGTGGGACGGGGGTGTTGGGGGCGTTGCTGGCGCGTCATCTGGTGGTGGCGTGCGGGGTGCGGCACCTGGTGCTGGTGAGTCGTCGGGGTGTGGAGGCGCCCGGGGCGGCGACACTGCGGGACGAACTGCTGGAGTTGGGCGCGCGCACTGTGGTGGTGCGGGCTTGTGACGCGGCCGACCGTACGGCACTGGGGGTGCTGGTCGACGAGGTGGTGGCCGAGCGGCCGCTGACGGGTGTGTTCCACGTGGCGGGGGTGCTGCGCGACGGGGTGCTGGTGTTGCTGGGTGCGGAGGCGCTGGGGGAGGTGCTGCGGTCGAAGGTGGACGGTGCGTGGGCGTTGCACGAGGTGACGCGGGAGCGGTGCCCCGGGCTGGCGGCCTTCGTGCTGTACTCCTCGGTCTCGGGCCTGGTGGGCACCGCGGGCCAGGCGAACTACGCGGCGGCGAACACGTTCCTGGACGCGCTGGCGCAGGAGCGGTCGGCCCGGGGGCTGCCGGGTCTCTCGCTGGCGTGGGGGCTGTGGGAGCAGGAGTCCGGCATGACCGCCGGCCTCGACGACACGGCCTTCCAGCGCTTCGAGCGGTACGGCATCGGAAAGATCCCCTCCGAGCAGGGCATGGCGCTGTTCGACGAGGCGCGGCAGGGAAGCGAGCCGGCCGTGGCACCGCTGGTGCTCGACCCGGCGCGACTGCACGCGAGGGCCGCCGTGGCCGACCTGCCACCGCTGCTGCGCGGCCTCGTCTCAGCCCCGGCCCGGCGTACGGCGGCCCCGGCCGCGGCACCGAGGACGGCGGGCGCCTCCACCTGGACCGACCGGATCGCGGGGGCGGCCGGCGGACGCGGCCTCGACGTCGTGACGGAGCTCCTGTGCCAGGAGATCGCCGACGTCCTCGGCCACTCGGGGCCCGGAGCCATCGACACCGGCGCGGAGTTCCGGGGGCTCGGCCTCGACTCCCTCACCCTCGTCGAACTGCGCAACCGGCTCAACGCGGCCACCGGGCTCAGGCTCCCCGTCAACGTGCTGTTCGACCAGCCCACACCGGACGAACTGGCCGCCCACCTCCTGGCGGCCCTCGAACCCGGGCAACCGGACCCGGTCTCGCGCATCCTCGCCGACGCCGACCGGATGGAGGAGGCGTTGAAGCTCTTCGCCGGCGAGCGCGAGGACCGCACCAGGGTCACCACCCGACTGACGCAGATCCTTCGCGCCTGGCAGCGGGAGCAGGACGAACCCGCCGAATCCGCCGACGACCTCGACCACGTGACCGACGACGAACTCTTCGACGCGCTCGACAACGAACTGTCGCGCTGAGGTAAGGGAAAGGTGGGCCCCATGTCCAACGAAGCCAAGCTCCGCGACTACCTCAAGCGCGCCACGGCGGACCTGCGCGAGGCACGACAGCAGGCCAGGGAACTGGAGGAGAAGGCCCACGAACCCATCGCGATCGTGGGCATGGGGTGCCGCTACCCGGGCGGGGTGAAGTCCCCGGAGGACCTGTGGCAGCTGCTGTCGGAGGGGCGCGACGCGATCTCCGGCTTCCCCGAGGGACGGGGATGGAACCTGGACGGCTCCGGCGCCCCGGCCCGGGACCAGGACGCGCGGGGACCCGGCTCGATCCCCACCCGGAGCGGCGGATTCCTGCACGACGCGGACCTGTTCGACGCGGGGTTCTTCGGCGTCTCGCCGCTCGAGGCGGAGGCGATGGACCCGCAGCAGCGGCTGCTGCTGGAGGTGTCCTGGGAGGCGCTGGAGCGGGCGGGGATCCGTCCCGACACCCTGAAGGGCAGTGCGACCGGTGTCTTCACCGGGCTGATCTCCGGGGAGTACGTCTCCCGGCTGTCCTCCGTCCCCGCCGAGGCCGAGGGCTACGCCGGTACGGGGAACACGGCCAGTGTCGCGTCCGGCCGGGTGGCCTATGTGCTGGGGCTGGAGGGTCCGGCCGTGTCGGTGGACACGGCGTGCTCGTCGTCGCTGGTGGCGCTGCACCTGGCGGTGCAGTCGCTGCGGCGGGGCGAGTGCTCGATGGCGCTGGCCGGCGGTGTCACCGTCATGGCGGGCCCGTCCACGCTCGTCGAACTCGGCAAACAGGGCGGTCTGTCCCCGGACGGCCGGTGCCGGGCCTTCGGTGAGGGGGCCGAGGGGACGGGGTTCGGTGAGGGTTGCGGCGTGCTGGTGTTGGAGCGGTTGTCCGATGCGCGGCGGGCTGGGCGTCGGGTGTTGGGGGTGGTGCGGGGTTCGGCGGTGAACCAGGACGGTGCGTCGAACGGGTTGACGGCGCCGAGTGGTCGGGCGCAGGTGCGGGTGGTGCGCGGGGCGTTGGGGGACGCCGGGTTGGCGGCGGGTGACGTCGATGCGGTGGAGGCGCACGGGACGGGCACTCGGTTGGGGGATCCGATCGAGGCGCAGGCCTTGCTGTCCGCGTACGGGGCGGGGCGTGAAGTGCCGTTGTGGCTGGGCTCGGTGAAGTCGAACATCGGTCATACGCAGGCCGCGGCGGGTGTGGCGGGTGTGATGAAGATGGTGCTGGCGATGCGGCACGGGGTGTTGCCGCGGACGTTGCACGCGGAGGTGCCGTCGTCGCATGTGGACTGGTCCTCGGGCGGGGTGGAGCTGCTGGCCGAGGCACGGGAGTGGCCTGAGCTGGGCCGGCCGCGACGGGCGGGTGTGTCCTCGTTCGGGATCAGTGGGACGAACGCGCATGTGATCGTGGAAGGGGTCACCGAAGAAGCAACTGCCTCTCCCGATAGCCCTGTTGAGGATCCGGACGTGGTGCCGTGGGTGGTGTCCGGCCGGTCGGTGGAGGCGCTGCGGGCGCAGGCCGGCCGGCTGGCGGAGTACCTGACGGAGCGCCCGGAGGTCGGAGCGGGCAGCGTCGGCTGGTCGCTGGTCGCGCAGCGCTCGCTGTTCGAGCAGCGTGCCGTCGTGACGGGCGCCGGCCGGGAGGAACTGCTCGCCGGACTGCGGACCCTGGCCGAGGGTGGCACGGCGGACAACGTCACCGTCACGCCCTCCACCACGCCCCCCGACGGTCGGCGCGGCACCGTCTTCGTCTTCCCCGGCCAGGGCTCCCAGTGGGCCGGCATGGCACGGGAACTGCTCGCCGGGTCACCGGCGTTCGAGGAACAGCTCCGCGCCTGCGACCAGGCCCTGACCCCGTACGTCGACTGGTCCCTGCTCGACGTGCTGAACGGCCGTGACGGCGCACCCCCGCTGCACCGGGTCGACGTCGTCCAGCCGGCCCTCTGGGCCGTGATGATCGGACTGGCCGCGGTCTGGCGCTCCCTGGGCGTGCGCCCCGACGCGGTGGTGGGCCACTCCCAGGGCGAGATCGCCGCCGCCCATGTCGCGGGAGCGCTGTCCCTGGACGACTCGGCCAAGATCGTCGCCATCCGCAGCCGGGCCCTGCTGCGCCTGGCGGGCACCGGCGGCATGGTCTCCGTCGCCGCCCCGGTCGAGGACGTGCGCGCACTGCTGGCCACCGTCGACGGCCATGCCGAGATCGCCGCGGTCAACGGCCCCTCCTCGACCGTGGTCTCGGGCGGCCCCGAGGCCCTCGACCAGCTCACGGCCCGCTGCGAGGCGGGCGGGATCGTGAGCCGCCGCATCGACGTCGACTACGCCTCCCACTCCGCGAGCGTCGAGCCGCTGCGTGAGCAGCTCCTGGCGGAGCTGGCCGGCATCACCCCCACGACCTGCGACACCGCCTTCTACTCCAGCGTCACCGCGACCGCCCTCGACACCGAGCGGCTGGACGCCGACTACTGGTACGAGAACCTCCGGCGGCCGATCCGGTTCCAGGAGGCCGTCCAGGCCGCGGCCGACGGCGGCCACGGGTTCGTCGTGGAATCCAGCCCGCACCCCGTCCTGACCGCCGGCATCGAGGAGACCCTCGGCGGCGAGCGGGTCGTCGTGGGCTCCCTGCGCCGTGACCACGGGGCCGTCCGGCAGATCCTCACGAACGCGGCCCGCCTCCACACCGGCGGACTGCCCGTCGACTGGTCCCCGCTCTTTGTCGGGGCGCGGCCGGTGGAGCTGCCGACCTATGCCTTCCAGCGCCGGTCCTACTGGCTGAAGGAGGACACCGCCGTCGCGGACGTGGCCTCGGCGGGTCTCGAGACGGTGGGGCACCCGCTGCTGGGCGCGGCGGTCGAGCGGCCCGACGGGAAGGGCTGGGTGCTCACGGGCCGGCTCTCGCCCACGACCCACCCCTGGGCTGCGGACGTTCCGCACGCCGTACTGCTCGAACTGGCGCTGGCCGCGGCCGACCGGGCCGGGTGCGACCGGCTGGAGCGGCTGACCGTCGAGACGCCCCTGAGCCTCGGACGGACCGCGACCGACGTGCAGGTCGTGATCGAGGCGCTGGGCCGCGGCCGCTGCTCCCTCGCCGTCTTCTCGCGGGCTTCCGGAACCTGGATCCGGCACGCCACCGGGGAACTGACCGAGACCCCGGTCGACGCCGGGCCGGCGCCGGCCGCCACGGGCCCGGACCACGAGGTCCTCCGGGCGGATGTGGAACTCCCGGCCCACACCGACCCCGTGGGGTACGGCGTGCACCCGGTGCTGCTGGCCGCCGCACTGCGACCGTTCGCCGGAACCGGTGCGCCCCGCACCTGGTCCGGCGTCGAGCTGTACGCCACCGGGGCCACCGCGCTGCACGTGTCGCTGACGCCCACGGGAGCCGGCACCGCGCGGGTGTTCGCGGTGGACTCGATGGGCGAACCAGTGCTGAGCATCGGTGAAGTGACGATGAGTCAGCAAACCGAGGGCAGGGTCGAGGCCGAGGTTCACGACGACCTGTTCCACCTGGAGTGGACCGCACTCGGCGGCCACGCCGTCCGGCCCTCCTCCGAAGACTCCTTGGGCATGCTCGGCTCCGCCGACGGGCTCGCTCTCCCTGGTGCCGTGGCGTACCCCGACCCGGCCGCCCTGGCCCGGGCCGCCGAGGTGCCCGGCACGGTGATCCTCCCCTGCCCGGACGCGGAGGGCGACGGGCGGGACGTGCCCGGCGCGGCCTGGGCCGTCGCCCAGCGCGCACTGGAGGTGCTGCAGGACTGGCTGGCCGAGGGGCGGTTGGCCCGCTCGCGCCTCGTCGTCCTCACCCGCGGGGCCGTCGCGACCGCCCCCGACGAGGGCGTGAGCGCGCTGCCGGCCTCGGTCCTGTGGGGTCTGCTGCGCTCCGCCCAGACCGAGCACCCGGACCGCTTCGTCCTCCTGGACGTCGACACCGACCCGGACCGCGACACCCTGGCCGCGGCCCTCGCGACCGGCGAGCCGCAACTCGCCCTGCGCGACGGCACCCTGCTCGCCCCCCGGCTCACCCGGACGGCACCGGCCGAGCTCCGGGCCCCGGTGTCGTTGGATCCGGAGGGGGCGGTGCTGCTGGTGGGTGGTACGGGGGTGTTGGGGGCGTTGCTGGCGCGTCATCTGGTGGTGGCGTGCGGGGTGCGGCACCTGGTGCTGGTGGGCCGTCGGGGCGTGGAGGCGCCCGGGGCGGCGACACTGCGGGACGAGCTGTTGGAGTTGGGCGCGCGCACTGTGGAGGTGCGGGCGTGTGACGCGGCCGACCGGGTGGCGCTGGGGGTGCTGGTCGACGAGGTGGTGGCCCAGCGGCCGCTGACGGGCGTGTTCCACCTGGCGGGTGTGCTGCGCGACGGGGTGCTGGTGTCGCTGGGTGCGGAGGCGCTGGGGGAGGTGCTGCGGTCGAAGGTGGACGGCGCGTGGGCGTTGCACGAGGTGACACGGGAGCGGTGCCCCGGGCTGGCAGCGTTCGTCGTGTACTCCTCGGTGTCGGGCCTGATCGGCGGTGCCGGTCAGGCGAACTATGCGGCGGCGAACACCTTCCTGGACGCGCTGGCGCAGGAGCGGTCGGCCCGGGGGCTGCCGGGTCTCTCGCTGGCGTGGGGGTTGTGGGAGCAGGAATCCGGCATGACCGCCGGCCTCGACGAGGGCGACCTCGGCCGCATCCGGCGCTCCGGCGTCCTGCCGCTGCCCACGCCGCGGGCCCTCGCCCTCCTCGACCTCGCGATCCGCGCCCGCCGGCCCGTGGTGGCTCCCGTCCGCCTGGACACCGTCGGCCTGCGCGAGCGCTCCGCCGGGCCGGTGCCCTCCGTCCTGCGCCGACTGGTACGCCGCCCGCGCCGGATCGCGGCCACCGGTGCCGAGTCGTTCTCCCTGGCCGGCCTGCTGTCCGGCGGCCGGGAGGACGAGCGCGGCCGCCGTCTGCTCGACCGACTGCGCGACCAGCTGCTCGAACACCCCGAGGTCTCCCACGCGGTCCCCGTCCTGGTGCGGGCCGAAGATCCCGCGGAGCAGGAGCAGGAGCAGGAGCGGACGACGGCCCGGGCCGAGACCAGGCTCGTGGCCTACGTTCTGCCCGGCCCGTCCCCGAAGGTGCTCCAGGAGCTCCGCGACCGCCTGCCGGCCCACCTCGCCCCCGTCGAGATCCTCGGCGCCGACGAGCCGCACGCCCGGGAGGCGGTCCTCTGCGGGCTCTTCGCCGAACTGCTCGGCCTCACCCGGGTGGCACCCGGCGACAGCTTCTTCGACATCGGCGGCCAGTCCCTGCTCGCCACCCGCCTGATCAGCCGTGTCCGCGGTGTCCTCGACGCCGAGGTCCAGCCCGGCGAGCTGTTCGAGCACCCGAGCCCGGGCGCCCTGGCACTCCGTCTCGGTCACGGAACCGGGAAGCGGCGCACCCGCCTCGCGCCCGTCTCCCGACCGGACGTCCTTCCCCTCTCCTTCGCGCAGCAACGCCTCTGGTTCCAGCACAAGTTGGAAGGCCCGTCGGCGACGTACAACGTGCCGCTCGCGCTGTGGATGTCGGGCGAGCCGGACCCGGCGGCGCTGGCGGCCGCGCTGAACGACGTGGTGGGCCGGCACGAGTCGCTGCGGACGGTGTTCGCGGAGGTGGACGGCGAGCCGTGCCAGCGGGTGCTGGCCGAGTTCGAGGTGCCGTTGGAGACACGGCAGCTCGAGACCGCCGACCTGCGCGGGGAGTTGGACGAGGCCGCCCGGTACGCCTTCGACCTGGCGACCGAAGTGCCCATCCGGTCCTGGCTGTTCAGCGCCGGACCGACCGAACACGTCCTGCTCGTCGTGCTGCACCACATCGCGGGCGACGGGTGGTCCATGGTGCCGCTGGCCCGCGACCTGGCCGAGGCCTACGCGGCCCGGCTGGAGGGTGCGGCGCCGGGGTGGGAGCCGCTGCCGGTGCAGTACGCGGACTACACCCTCTGGCAGCGGGACCTCCTGGGTGGGGCGGACGACCCCGACAGCCTCTTCGGCCGCCAAGTGGACTACTGGCGACAGGAGTTGGCCGACCTCCCGACGGAAGTGAGCGCCCCCGCCGACCGGGCGCGGCCCGCCGTGGCCTCGTACGCCGGAGACGTGACCCCCTTCGCGCTCGACCCGGACCTGCACCGCGCGCTGAGCGAACTGGCCCGCGCCCACGACGCCACCGTCTTCATGGTCCTGCAAGCCGCTCTCGCCGCCCTGCTGACCCGGCTCGGCGCCGGCACCGACATCCCGCTCGGCAGCGGCATCGCCGGCCGGACCGACGAGGCGCTCGACCGGCTGGTGGGCTTCTTCGTCAACATGCTGGTCCTGCGCACGGACACCTCGGGCGACCCGTCGTTCGCCGAACTCGTCACCCGGGTACGGGAAACCAGCCTTGCCGCCTACGCCCACCAGGACGTCCCCTTCGAGTCCCTGGTGGAGGAGATCAACCCGCACCGTTCGACCGCCCACCACCCGCTGTTCCAGGTGGCCCTGACCCTGCAGAACAACGAGCAGGCCCGGTTCCGGATGCCCGGACTCGACGTCCGCCCGGAACTCGTCGGCACCGGGACCTCCCGCTTCGACCTCTTCTTCAGCCTGACGGAGAGCCACGGCGCGAACGGCGAACCCGCCGGCATCGACGCCTACGTCGAGTACGCCACGGAGCTCTTCGACGCCTCCACCGTCGACGCCCTGATCCACCGGTGGACCGCGTTCATGCGCGCCCTGCTCCACGACCCCGCGGCCCCCATCGGCGCGGCGGACATCCTCACCCCGCGGGAGCACGCGCGGATCACCGGGTGGAACGCCGGCCCCACCCGCGACACCACCGGCTCGAGCCTGCCGGCGCTGTTCGCCGCCCAGGCCGCCCGCACCCCCGACGCGACGGCCCTGGTCTGCGAGGACGTCGAACTGACCTACCGGGAGCTGGACGCCCGCGCCAACCGGATCGCCCACTGGCTGCGCGCCCGGGGCATCGGCGCCGAGCAGCACGTGGCCGTCCTCTACGAGCGCTCGCCCGAGCAGATCGCGGCCGTCCTCGGCGTCCTCAAGGCGGGCGCCGCCTACGTCCCCCTCGACCCCGAGTACCTCGCCGAGCGGGTCGGCCACATCCTGGCCGACGCCGCCCCGGAGCTGATCCTGACCACCCGGGCGCTCGCCGACACGATCGGCACCCTGCATGACGGCACCGAGACCGTGGCCACCGACGACCCGGGGACGGCCGCCGCCCTGGCCGGCTGCCCCGACCACGACCCGGAGCCCGCCGCACCGCCGCACCCCGGCCACCCGGCCTACGTCATCCACACCTCCGGCTCCACCGGCGTGCCCAAGGGCGTCGTCGTCACCCACCAGGGCCTCGGGAGCCTGGCGAGCACCCTGCTGCGACAGTGCGCGGTCACCCCCGACTCCCGGGTGCTCCAGCTTTCGTCGCCCGGCTTCGACGCGGCCGTCCTCGAACTGACCATGGCCTTCGCGGCCGGCGCCGCCCTCGTCCTGGGCGGCCGGGACCGCCTCGTCGGCGCCGAATTGGCCGACGTCCTGGCCGACCGCCGGATCACCCACGCGCTCATCCCGCCGTCCGTGCTCGGCACCCTGCCGGCCGGATCCGCCGAGGCGCTCACCGGGTTCCGCACCCTGATCGTGGGGGCCGAGGCGTGCGGCGCCGACCTGGTGCGGACCTGGTCGCCGGGACGCCGCATGGTCAACGCCTACGGCCCGACCGAGTCCACGGTCGTCGCGGCCATCAGCGAGCCGCTCACCGGCGGTGACGTACCGATCGGACGCCCCGTCGACAACACCCGGGTCCGGGTCCTGGACGAACGCCTGCGGCCGGTGCCGCCGGGCGTCCCCGGCGAGCTGTACCTGGCGGGCGCGGGCCTGGCCCGCGGCTACCTCGACCGGCCCGGGCTCAGCGCCCAGCGCTTCGTGGCCGATCCGTTCGGCCCGGCCGGCACCCGCATGTACCGCACGGGCGACGTCGTGCGCTGGACGGCACAGGGGCAACTCGAGTACCTGGGCCGGGCCGACCAGCAGGTCAAGGTCCGCGGCTTCCGGATCGAACCCGGCGAGATCGAGGCCGTCCTGCGCGAGCAGTCCGGTGTCGCCCAGGCCGTGGTGGTGGTCCGCGAGGACCGCGAGGGCGACCCGCGGCTCGTCGCGTACATCGTGCCCGAGGGCGAGGGCGCCGAGGACGACCAGGTGGACGAGTGGCGCGAGATCTACGACGACGTCTACGGCGGCGCCGGGACGGAGACACCCGGGTTCGGCCAGGACTTCACCGGCTGGAACAGCTCCTACACCGGTGAGCCGATCCCGCTCGACGAGATGCGCGACTGGCGCGACGCCGCGGTGCGGCGCATCACGGAACGCCCGCCCCGGCGCGTCCTGGAGATCGGCGTGGGCTCCGGCCTGCTCTTCGGCCCGCTGGCCCCCCGGGCCGAGACCTACTGGGCGACGGACTTCTCCGCGCCCGTGATCGAACGCCTCACCGCCCAGTGCGAGACCGCCGGACTCGCCGACCGGGTACGGCTGCTCTGCCGGCCCGCCGACGTCGTGGACGACATCCCGGCCGAGTACTTCGACACCGTCGTCCTCAACTCGATCATCCAGTACTTCCCCGACGCCGACTACCTGGCCCGGGTCCTGGACGGCGCGCTCGGCCGGCTCGCCCCCGGCGGGCGCATCGTCGTGGGCGACGTCCGCCACCGCGGCTCGCTGCGCGCCTTCCAGACCGGGATCCACCTCGGCCACGCGGCGGAGGACAGCACCGGCGAGCAGCTCAGGGCGGCCGTGGAACACGCGGTGATCATGGAGAAGGAACTGGTCATCGACCCGGACTTCTTCACCGTCTGGGCGCGGCGCCACCCCGAGGCGGTGGCCGGCGTCGACATCCGGCTCAAGCGCGGCGCCCACCACAACGAGCTGACCAGGCACCGCTACGAGGTCGTCCTGCACAAGGCGGACGGGACCGCCCGGGCCGAGTCCCTCGCGGACGTGCCGGAACTCGTCTGGGGCCGCGATCTCACGAGCCTCCAGGACCTGGCGGGCCTGGACACCCTCGCCTCCGGGGCCGGGCCGGTCCGGGTCACCGGCCTCGTCAACAGCCGGCTGACCGGAGAGGTCGCGGCGGCGGAGGAACTCGCGCACGAGGCGTCGCCGCAGCGGCTCCGCGCCCGGCTGAGCACGGGACGGGCCGACGGGACCGCACCCGGGGCCGTCGACCCGGAGGCCCTGCACGAGTGGGGCGAGCGGCACGGCTGCCAGGTGCTGACCACCTGGGCGCCCGGCGCGCCGGACGCCCTCGACGCCGTACTCGTTCCCGGCGGGCGCGCGGACGCCGTCTACACGGACGTGCACCGACCGGCGTACACCCAGGACAAGCCCCTGTCGGCCCTGGTGAACAACCCCCTGGGCTCCCGGACGACCGGACGCGTCCTGGCCGGGCTGCGGGACGCCCTGCGGCAACGGCTGCCCGAGTACATGGTGCCGTCCGCCGTCATCGCCCTCGACGCGCTGCCGCTCACCTCCAGCGGCAAGCTCGACCGGCGGGCCCTCCCGGCTCCCGACTACGCGTCGCGGTCGGCGCGCGGGCCCCGTACACCGCGGGAGGAGATCCTCTGCGGCCTGTTCGCGGAGGTGCTGGGGGTCGACCGGGCCGGGATCGACGACGACTTCTTCGACCTGGGCGGTCACTCGCTGCTGGCGACGCGGCTGGTGAGCCGGGTGCGGTCGGTGCTGGGCGTGGAACTGCCGTTGCGCGCGGTGTTCGAGACTCCGACGGTGGCCGGGCTGGTCGAGCGGTTGTCCTCCGGCGGTGCGGTGCGCCCGGAGCTGGTGGCGGGGGTGCGGCCGGAGCGGTTGCCGCTGTCGTTCGCCCAGCAGCGCCTGTGGTTCCTGCACCGGTTGGAGGGGCCGTCGGCGACGTACAACATGCCGCTCGCGCTGCGGTTGTCGGGTGTGCTGGACCGGGGTGCGTTGAGGGCCGCGCTGGATGACGTGGCGGGCCGGCACGAGTCGCTGCGGACGGTGTTCGCGGAGGTGGACGGCGCGTCGTACCAGCGGGTGCTGAACGGCGTGCGGGTGCCGTTCGAGGTGTGCGAGGTCGAACCCGCCGCTCTGGACGCGGCGTTGGCGGGCGCGGCGCGGTACGCCTTCGACCTGGCGGCCGAAGTGCCCATCCGTTCCTGGCTGTTCGGTACCGGTCCGTCGGAGCACGTCCTGCTCGTGGTGCTGCACCACATCGCGGGCGACGGCTGGTCCATGGCGCCGCTGGCCCGCGACCTGGCCGAGGCCTATGCGGCCCGGCTGGAGGGTGTGGCGCCGGGGTGGGAGCCGCTGCCGGTGCAGTACGCGGACTACACGCTGTGGCAGCGCGAGCTGCTGGACGGTGTAAGGGAGGATGAACTCGCCTATTGGCGTGGTCAGTTGGCTGGCCTGCCGGAGGAGGTGAGCCCGCCCGCCGACCGGGCTCGGCCGGCCCTGGCCTCGTACGCGGGAGAGACGGCGTCGTTCGGGCTGAGCCCGGCCCTGCACCGTGCCGTCGGCGAGGTGGCGCGGGCCCATGACGCCACGGTGTTCATGGTGCTCCAGGCGGCCTTGGCCGTGCTGTTGTCCCGGTTGGGTGCGGGGGAGGACGTCCCCATCGGTTCGCCGGTGGCGGGGCGTTCGGACGAGGCGCTGGACGACCTCGTCGGGTTCTTCGTGAACACGCTGGTGTTGCGGACGGACGTGTCGGGTGATCCGTCGTTCGCCGAGCTGGTCGGTCGGGTGCGCGAGGCCGGTCTGGGTGCCCTGGCGCATCAGGATGTGCCGTTCGAGTACCTGGTGGAGGAGTTGAACCCCCGGCGGTCGGCGGCGCGGCATCCGCTGTTCCAGGTGATGCTGGCCTTGCAGAACACCGAGCAGGCCCGCTTCGAACTGCCGGGTCTGGAGGTTGTGGCGGAGCCGGTGGGCACGGGCGTGTCCCGGGTCGACCTCACCCTCAGCCTCGCCGAGGACCCTGACGGCGGGATGCGCGGGGTCGCGGAGTTCGCGACGGATCTCTTCGACCGGTCCACCGTCGAGGTGCTCCTCGACCGCTGGGTGCGTTTGCTGGAGGGGTTGACCGCGCGGCCGGAACTGCCGGTGGCCCAGGTCGACATCCTCACGCCCGAGGAGCGCCGGCAGCTGCTGCCGGGCCGGAACGACACGGACCTGCCCGCGCGCAGCCTGGTCACGGCGTTCCGGGCGCAGGTCGAGCGGGTCCCCGACGCCGTCGCGGTCGTCGCCGACGGCACCCGGCTCACGTACGCCCAGCTCGACGAGCGGGCCGACCGCCTCGCCCACGAACTGACCGGCCGTGGTGTCGGCGCGGAACGCCTGGTGGCCATCGCCATGCCGCGGTCGATCGGCTTCGTGGTCGCGGTGCTGGCCGTGGTCAAGGCCGGCGGAATGTACCTGTCGCTCGACGCGCGGTACCCGGAGAGCCAGGTCCGCAGGATGTGGGCGGACAACGACGTCAACCTGCTGCTGACCGACTCGCCGACCCGCGTCCCGGCCTTCGTGCCCGGGGACCAGGTGCTGCTCGTCCAGGACGACGCCGCACACGTCCCGTCCACGTCCCCGTCCGCCCCGCCCGCCGGCGACCGCGGAGCGTCCCCCGACCCCGACCGACTGGCCTGCGTCATCTACACGTCCGGATCCACCGGCACCCCGAAGGGCATCGGGCTCACCCACGCCGACATCACGTCCCTGGCCGACGACCCCGTGGTCGGCGGGTACCCCGCACGGGTGCTCCTCCACTCGCCGACCGCCTGGGACGCCCTGCCGTTCGAGCTGTGGATGCCCCTCCTGCTCGGCGGCCGGGTCGTCATCGCCCCCGACGTGCCGCTCGACGGACCGCATCTGCGCGACATCGTCCGCGACCACGGCATCACCTCCATGTGGATCACCGCGGGACTGTTCAAGGCGATGGCCGAGGACCACCCCGACTGCTTCGCGTCCATGCGCCAGGTCTTCACCGGCGGCGAGGTCGTCCCGCAGGGCCCGGTGCGACGCGTCATGGCGGCCTGCCCGGACCTCACCGTGGTCAACGGCTACGGACCGGGTGAGACCACCACCTTCGCCACCCTGCACGCGATGGCGCCCGGCCACGACCCCGAGCCGTCCCTGCCGATCGGCCGGCCGGTCACCGGCAAGCAGGTGTACGTCCTCGACGAGCGCCTCGGCCTGGTGCCGCCCGGCGTGGTGGGCGAGCTGTACGTCGCCGGCGCCGGTATGGCCCGCGGGTACCTGGGGCAGCCGGGGCTCAGCGCCCAGCGCTTCGTGGCGGACCCGTACGGCCCGGCCGGCACCCGCATGTACCGCACGGGCGACCTCGCCCGCTGGAACCGGGACGGCCTGCTGGAGTTCGCCGGCCGGGCCGACCACCAGGTCAAGATCCGGGGCTTCCGGATCGAACCGGGCGAGGTCGAGTCGGGGCTGCGGCGCTGCGCCGGAGTGGCGCACGCCACCGTCGTCGTCCACACCGTCCGGGAGGGTGATGTCCGTCTGGTCGCCTACGTGGTGACCGAGCCCGGCACCGGGTTCGACCCGTCCGCGATCGCCGGGGAACTGCGCGGGCGGCTCCCGGAGTACATGGTCCCCTCCCTGATCACGGCCGTCCCCGCCATACCCCTGACGCCGAACGGGAAGGTGGACCGGGCCGCGTTGCCGGTGCCCGACTTCGGCGCCCTGGTGTCGGAGGGCGGCCGGGGGCCCCGTTCGGCGCGTGAGGCGGCGCTGTGCGAGGTGTTCGCGGAGGTGCTGGGAGTCGAACGGGTCGGGATCGACGACGACTTCTTCGACCTGGGCGGGCATTCGCTGCTGGTGATGCGGTTGATGAGCCGTGTCCGTGAACGGCTGGCTGCGGAACTGCCGTTGCGTGCGGTGTTCGAGTCGCCGACGGTGGCGGGGCTGGTCGAGCGGCTGGCTTCGGGTGCGGTGGCGCGGCCGGAGCTGGTGGCGGGGGTGCGGCCGGAGCGGTTGCCGTTGTCGTTCGCGCAGCAGCGGTTGTGGTTCCTGCACCGGTTGGAGGGTCCGTCGGCGACGTACAACATGCCCTTGGGGCTGCGGTTGTCGGGTGTGCTGGACCGGGGTGCGTTGGCGGCCGCGTTGGATGACGTGGTGGGTCGGCACGAGTCGCTGCGGACGGTGTTCGCGGAGGTGGACGGCGAGCCGTGCCAGCGGGTGCTGGCCGGAGTGCGGGTGCCGTTCGAGGTGTCCGAGGTCGAACCGGCAGTCTTGCGCCGGGAGTTGGATAAGGCTGCGCGGTACGCCTTCGACCTTTCGACTGAACTGCCCATTCGGTCCTGGCTGTTCAGTACCGGTCCGTCGGAGCACGTCCTGCTCGTCGTGCTGCATCACATCGCGGGCGACGGCTGGTCCATGGCGCCGCTGGCCCGTGATCTGGCCGAGGCGTACACGGCCCGGCTGGAGGGTGCGGCGCCCGGGTGGGAGCCGCTGCCGGTGCAGTACGCGGACTACACGCTGTGGCAGCGCGAGGTCCTGGACGAGGTGCGCGACGGCCAGATCGCCTACTGGCGCGGCCAGTTGGAGGAGCTCCCGCAGGAGGTGAGCCTGGCCGCCGACCGCGTGCGGCCGGCAGTCGCCTCGTACACGGGTGACGTGACCACCTTCGCCCTCGACCCGGACCTGCACCGCGCACTGGGCGAGCTCGCGCGGTCGTCGAACGCGACATTGTTCATGGTGCTCCAGGCGGCCTTGGCGGTGTTGCTGTCCCGGTTGGGTGCGGGGGAGGACGTCCCCATCGGTTCTCCCGTCGCGGGGCGTTCGGACGAGGCGCTGGACGACCTCGTCGGGTTCTTCGTGAACACGCTGGTGCTGCGGACGGACGTGTCGGGAGAGCCCTCGTTCGCCGAGCTGGTCGGCCGGGTGCGCGAGGCCGGTCTGGGCGCCCTGGCGCACCAGGACGTGCCGTTCGAGTACCTGGTGGAGGAGTTGAACCCCCGGCGGTCGGCGGCTCGGCATCCGCTGTTCCAGGTGATGCTGGCCTTGCAGAACACCGAGCAGGCCCGCTTCGAACTGCCCGGCCTGGAGGTGGCGGAGGAACCGGTGGGCACGGGCGTGTCCCGGATGGACCTCACCCTCAGCCTCGCCGAGCAGCCCGGCGGCGGGATGCGGGGAATCGCCGAGTTCGCGACGGACCTGTTCGACCGGTCCACCGTCGAGCTGTTCCTCGACAGGTGGGTGCGCTTGTTGCAGGGACTGGCCGCGCGGCCGGAACTTCCGGTCGGCCAGGCCGACATCCTCACGCCCGAGGAGCGGCACCAGCTGCTGTCGGGCTGGAACGACACCGGCCGGGACGTGCCGGCGACGACCGTGCCGGAGCTGTTCGCCGCACAGGCGGCCCGGACGCCCGAGGCCACGGCCCTGGTCGCCGGGGCCGCACGGCTCACCTACGCCCAGCTGAACGCCCGGGCCAACCGGATCGCCCACTGGCTCATCGCCCAAGGCGTCCGACCGGGCGACACGGTGGCCGTGGCACTGCCCAGGTCGGTCGAACTGGTCGCCGTGCTCCTGGCCACGCACAAGGCCGGTGCCGCGTACCTGCCGCTGGACCTGGACTACCCGGCGGAGCGCACCGCGTTCATGTGCCGTGACGCGGAGCCCGCGTACGTGGTCGACGACCTCGACCTGATCAGCGGGCTGCTCGACGGGGACGGCGGTGACGCCACCGGGCCGGCCGTCGAACAGCACCCCGGCCTTCCCGCCTACGTGATCTACACCTCGGGCTCCACCGGGCGCCCCAAGGGCGTTGTCGTCCCGCAGCGGGCCATCGTCAACCGGCTCCTGTGGATGCAGGACGAGTACGGGCTCGGCCCCGACGACCGGGTGCTCCAGAAGACCCCGTCGAGCTTCGACGTCTCCGTCTGGGAGTTCTTCTGGCCGCTCGTCACCGGCGCCACGCTCGTGGTCGCGGAACCCGGAGGCCACCGGGACCCGGCGTACCTGAGCCGGCTGATCCAGACGGAGGCCGTCACCACCGTCCACTTCGTGCCGTCCATGCTGGAAGCGTTCCTCGCCGACGAGTCCACCGCCCGCTGCACCGGCCTGACCCGGGTGATGTGCAGCGGGGAGGCGCTCCCGGCGGACCTGGCCGCGCGGTTCCACGACACGCTGCCCCACGCGGAACTGCACAACCTCTACGGCCCGACCGAGGCCGCGGTGGACGTCACCTCCTGGCACAGCGTCGCCGACCCGGGGGTCGTACCCATCGGCCGGCCGGTCTGGAACACCCGCCTGTACGTGCTCGACGCGGCGCTGCGACCGGTGGCTCCCGGCGCCCCCGGCGAGTTGTACATCGCCGGAGTCCAGTTGGCCGACGGCTACCTGCGGCGGCCGGGGGTGACGGCCGAGCGGTTCGTGGCCAACCCCTTCGGCGCACCCGGCGACCGCATGTACCGCACGGGAGACCTCGCCCGCTGGACGGCCGACGGCGTCCTCCAGTTCCTCGGCCGGGCCGACCAGCAGGTCAAGATCCGGGGCTTCCGGATCGAGCCGGCCGAGATCGAGGCGGCTCTCACCAGCCATCCGGCGGTTCGCCAGGCCCTGGTCGTCGCCCGGGAGAACACCCTGGTGGCCTACGCGGTGCCGGAGGAGGGCGCCGGGATCGACACCCGGCAGCTCCGGGAACACCTGCGGGCTACCCTGCCGGAGCACATGATCCCGGCGGCCGTCGTCCCCCTGGACCGGCTTCCCCTGACGCCGAGCGGGAAGGTGGACCGGGCCGCGTTGCCGGTGCCCGACTTCGGCGGGTCGGTGTCGGAGGGCGGCCGGGGGCCCCGTTCGGCGCGTGAGGCGGCGCTGTGCGAGGTGTTCGCGGAGGTGCTGGGAGTCGAACGAGTCGGGATCGACGACGACTTCTTCGACCTGGGCGGCCATTCGCTGCTGGTGATGCGGTTGATGGGCCGTGTGCGCTCGGTGCTGGGTGCGGAGCTGCCGCTGCGTGCGGTGTTCGAGTCGCCGACGGTGGCCGGGTTGGCGGAGCGGTTGGGTGCCGGTGGTGCGGTGCGGCCGGAGCTGGTGGTGGGGGTGCGGCCGGAGCGGTTGCCGCTGTCCTTTGCGCAGCAGCGGTTGTGGTTCCTGCACCGGTTGGAGGGTCCGTCGGCGACGTACAACATGCCGTTGGCGCTGCGGTTGTCGGGTGTGTTGGACCGGGGTGCGTTGGTGGCCGCGTTGGATGACGTGGTGGGCCGGCACGAGTCGCTGCGGACGGTGTTCGCGGAGGTGGACGGCGAGCCGTGCCAGCGGGTGCTGACCGGGGTCCGGGCGGCGTTCGAGGTGTGCGAGGTCGAACCGGCAGTTTTGCGCCGGGAGTTGGACGAGGCCGCGCGGTACGCCTTCGACCTTTCGACCGAACTGCCCATTCGGGCATGGCTGTTCGGTACCGGTCCGTCGGAGCACGTCCTGCTCGTGGTGCTGCACCACATCGCGGGTGACGGGTGGTCCATGGCGCCGTTGGCCCGTGACCTGGCCGAGGCCTATGCGGCCCGGCTGGAGGGTGCGGCGCCGGGGTGGGAGCCGCTGCCGGTGCAGTACGCGGACTACACGCTGTGGCAGCGTGAGGTCCTGGACGACGTTCTCGACGGCCAGATCGCCTACTGGAGTGGTCAGTTGGCGGATCTTCCCGAGGAGGTGAGCCCGCCCGCCGACCGGGCCCGGCCGGCCGTGGCCTCGTACGCCGGCGACATGACGTCCTTCGTCCTCGATCCGGCTCTGCACCGTGCCGTCGGCGAGGTGGCGCGTGCCCATGACGCCACGGTGTTCATGGTGCTCCAGGCGGCCTTGGCGGTGCTGTTGTCCCGCCTGGGTGCGGGGGAGGACGTCCCCATCGGTTCGCCGGTGGCGGGGCGTTCGGACGAGGCGCTGGACGACCTGGTCGGGTTCTTCGTGAACACGCTGGTGCTGCGGACGGACGTGTCGGGTGATCCGTCGTTCGCCGAGCTGGTGGGCCGGGTGCGTGAGGCGGGTCTGGGTGCGCTGGCGCATCAGGATGTGCCGTTCGAGTACCTGGTGGAGGAGTTGAACCCCCGGCGGTCGGCGGCGCGGCATCCGTTGTTCCAGGTGATGCTGGCCTTGCAGAACACCGA
>NZ_JBHUAL010000116.1:0-11708 GCF_042789775.1 Kitasatospora sp. NPDC056800
GAGCGCCCGCGGCGGCCGGGCGCCGGGCGGCCGGCGCGACGCCGAGCCGTCCCGTGGCCGGTGGCGGGGTCGCCGCCTGTTCCGGGCCCGGCGGCCGGACGGGTGCGGTGACCGTCGGTACGGCCGCCGGGCGGGCGGCCGCACCCTCCGCCCCGGGCCCGGCGGCTGCGGCCGGCGCGACGCGAGCGGGCGCGAGCGGGGACGTGACCAGCAGCGGCGTGCGCGGCAGCGGGAGCGCGGCCGGAGGAGTCGGCGGCGCCTCGCGGAGCGCCGGCCGGAGCGGCCCCGCGGACGGCAGCGGACGCGGTGCCGCCGACGGCCGGGGGAGTGGCGCGGGCCCGGGCTGTCCGGCCTCCCGGCCCGACGCGGCGGCCTCCCCGACGGGCGGCGGCACCGCCCCGAGCGTCTCGATCCGTTCGAACGGCCCCGGCAGGCGCGGCCGGACGCGGACGGTGTCCCCGCCGGGGCCGCCCTTCGCGACCAGGCGGTCGAAGTAGTCAGGCATCTGCGCACAGCTCCAGGTAGTAGCGGCGCCGCAGCGGGCTGAGCGCCAGGACCTCCGGCTCGCTCCAGCCGTAGGCGGTGGCCAGCAGGTGGACGTCGAGCAGGGTCGCGCGGGCCCAGGCGTCCAGCTCCTCCCAGAGGTAGGAGGCGATGTCCAGTTCGGCGAGGGCCTGCCGGCCGCAGTCGGGGCAGCCGAGGTTGAGCCGGACGTCCGCGCAGGGGTCGGCCGCGGCGGCGGCCTCGGCCACCTGCCGCTGGACCGGCTCGGGGAGCCGCCGGGCGGGCACCGGCTCCCCGTCGTGCTCGGCGCTCAGGACGCACCGCTCCAGCAGGACGGTCCTGGCCTCGCCCGCGGGGGCCCGTTCGGCGGCGGCCAGGTCGCCGGTGGTGGGCAGCCGGAAGCCGACCCGCCAGCCGTCCGACTCCACCCGCAGCGGCCCGGCGGCCGGTCGACCGGCACCGACCACCTGTCCGGCGTCGAAGTCGAACTCCATCTCCTCGGCGCAGTCCGGGCAGCCCACCCGCACGGTGAGCTGCTCGCCGAACAACTCGCCGCGCAGGCCGAACAGTTCGGCGTCCCGCTCGCCGACCGGTACGGCCAGCAGCTCCTCCGGCCCGGCGGCGGGCCGGGCGACGGCGTGCAGCAGCAGGGCCCGCCCGCTGCGGCCGGCCGCCACCCCGGCCTCCCAGGTGGCCAACAGGGCCGCCTCCCCCGCGAGTTCCATCGCGCTCAGGCCCCTCAGGCCGGCTGCTGGAACGATGGCTCTTCCGGCTCGGGCGTCTCCTCGTCCCGTTCCCAGCCCTCGACCTCCAGCTTGAGGCTCTGGATCGCCACCGCGTTGGCGTTGGCGTCCAGTTCGCCCAGCACCTGGTACTCGCTCGGCCAGGCCCGGTACAGCTTGTGGGCGACCGCCACCTGGCCGGCCTCGTTGAGCACCTGGATCACCAGGTCCTTGCGGAAGTCCCGGAGCGAGACCTCCGCCCCGCGGCCCGCGCCGACCATCCAGACCTTGTTGGCCCAGCGGTCGAACTCCGGGTCGTGGGTGACCCCGCGCTCCAGGGTGACCGCCTCGAAGTCGGTGCGGCCCGGCGACTTGCGCGGCGCGCTCGGATCGCCCCCGCTGCGGTGCTTCACCACCTCGGTGGTGCGCTTGAGCGGGCTGATCTTGCTGATTCCGGCGACGACCCGTCCGTCCCAGACGACCAGGAACTTGAAGTTCTTGTACGGATCGAACCGGTGCGGATTGACGGTGAACTCGACCATGGAGATCCTAAACCTCGAACTGTCCGGCGAGTTGCTCGATTTTGACGATCACGAATTCCGCGGGCTTGAGCGGCGCGAACCCGACCACGACGTTCACCACGCCGCGGTTGACGTCGTCCTGGGTGGTGGTGTCCCGGTCGCACTTGACGAAGTAGGCCGAGCGCGCGGACGTGCCCTGGAACGCGCCCTGCTGGAACAGCGAGTGCAGGAACGTGCCCACGTTCAGCCGGATCTGCGCCCACAGCCGCTCGTCGTTGGGCTCGAACACGACCCACTTCGTGCCGCGGTAGAGGCTCTCCTCCAGCATCAGCGCGAGGCGCCGCACCGGCACGTACTTCCACTGCGAGCCGAGCACGTCGGCGCCGGCCAGGGTCCTGGCCCCCCACACCACGGGGCCCACCACGGGGAACGTCCGCAGGCAGTTCACCGCGAGCGGGTTCAGCAGGCCGTTCTCCCGGTCCGTCATCGGGACGGTCAGGGCGCGCACCCCGGGCAGGCCGGCCTCCGTGCCCGCCGGGGCCTTCCACACGCCCCGCTGGCCGTCGGTGCGCGCGATCACCCCGGCGACGGTGCCGGACGGCGGGAAGGCGCGCAGCCGCCCGGTGAGCGGGTCGACCAGCTCCAGGTGCGGGAAGTACAGCGCCGCGTGGTCGCCGCGCACCGAGTCGAAGGCGGACAGGCCGGCCCGGGCGGCGTCCAGCGTCGTCCACGCCTGCGGCGAGTCGACGATCAGGAACATCCGCTTCTCCACGCAGAGCGCCTGGGCGGCCGAGACCACCGTGACGGCGTCGTCCACGTCGGCGTAGCCGGCCAGTTCGGGCAGCACCAGCAGGTTGACGTCCTGCACGTCGCGCAGCGCCTGGATGCCGGTCTTGCCCGCCTCGCTGCCGATCAGGTCGGTCAGCCCGGGGGCCCCGCCGTCCTGGCCGCCGGCGAGCGCGAAGACCGGCGGGCTGACCGAGCCCTCCAGGCCGAGGTTGTTGGCCGCCTCGCCGAGGAAACGGACCACGTCGGCCGGGTCGGTGGAGCCGGCGACGGCCTGGAGCTGCCGGCCGAACGCCGTCACCCGGGTGCCCGCGAAGACGCGTTTGCCCGGGGCGTCGGGCAGCGCGCGGAGCTTGCGTTCGAGCAGCAGGGCGAGCTCGGTGACGGTGGTCGGCGCGGCGCCGTCCACGGCGGGGTCGTAGATCCTGACCGTCCGCGTCACGTCGCCGATCTTGACCTGGACCTCGTGGGTGAGGTCGGGCAGGGCGGCCGCGAACGGCTTGGAGACGGTGCCCACCGGGTCCGGCCGGCTCGCCGCCCGGACCTTCACCCGGACCACCGCCGAGCCGCTGTTCACCACCGTCTCGGCGAACCGCGGGCTGCCGTCCTGGACCGACAGGTCCGCGAAGGACTCCCGGACCGCGCCCGAGGTGTCGAACACCTGGAGGTTGAACGTGTCGCCGGGCGTGGGCGTCCGGTAGTCCACGGCGACCCGCAGCGTCCCGCCCCAGAGCCCCGGCTCGACGGCCGTGACGTCCAGGACCGGGGTCGCGGTGGAGGTCTGCGTCGAGGTGAGCGTGGCGGCCGCGGCGGCGCCGGTGCCGGCCGCCGCGACCCGGACGACGACCGCGACCGAGCCCCCGTTCAGGAAGAACTGCTGGACGGCGTAGCTGACCGGGCTCTGCGCCGCGAGCCCGCCGAAACGGCGCTCGAAGTCCGCGAAGCTGGTGAGGGTGACCGGCTGGTCGAGCGGGCCGCGCCGGGTGGCCCCGACGAAGGCGGTCACCGAGGTGCTCACCGCGGTGATGGTACGGACGCTGCTGGGAAGTTCTTCGATGTAGACGCCGGGGTAGGTCGGTATCGTCGGCAAATTCCCCCTCCGTTCACTTCGTGCATCAAGGGACCGATGGTGCCCGATGCAGTGGTGGCAGGCTCAGTTTCATAATCGGGTGACTATTCGTCAAGACCTGAACTGAGAAACTTAATTGTATTACTGCGCCTATTTCGCGGGGTTGCGGAGCAGGGAATTCCGCAACCCCGGGTCGGTCTCCCGTCCGGCCGGTCAGCCGCCTTCGGGCAGGTTCCGGTAGTCGGGGCGGGTGGCCGGTGGCGGCGTGGGCGACTCGGTCGCCGTCGGTGCGGCCGGTGTGGTGGCCGCCGTGGTCGGCGTGGCCGCTACCGGCTTGGCGGCCGCCGGCGGCTGGTAGGACGGCGGCCTGGCGGCCCCCAGGAACCAGCCCCAGGTCGCGCCGAACCGGTGCTCCAGGAAGCGGAACACCGCGTAGTAGGCCGTACCGAAGCCGGTGACCAGGGCGGAGGTGACGGAGGCGTTGTCCAGGTGGAGGCCGAGCCGCGCCGCCTGCACCGCCAGGAACGCCACGATGTAGGGCACACAGGTGCGCCACAGGGACAGGGCGATTTGGTACATCGATCCTCCTCGGACGACGTCGGCCGGTGACTGCGGAACAGCTGGCGACCGCGGATCGGCCGGTGACTGCGGATCAGCCGGTGGCCGTGGATCAGCCGGTGGCGGTCGATCAGCCGGTGACCGTGAAGCCGTGCGCCTGGCCGAGCCGCGTCAGCGAGTCGATGCCGGGGATGCCGTCCGCCTGCTGCCCGCTGTACCCGTACCGGCGCTGCAGGGCGGCGTAGGCGTCGATGGTGCTGGTCCCGAACGAGCCGTCGACCCACTGCCCGTCGAGCAGCCCCTCGGCGCGGAGCGCCTGCTCCACCGTGTACACGTCGTCCGGGTACGTGGTGGCGCCCTGGGCCGCGTCCGGGTCCTGGCGGGCGGCCGCGACCACCCGGGACTTCGACACCTCGGCCAGCGGGACCGCCCCGCCCAGCAGCCGGCGCAGCGAGGCCTCGCCGGGCACGCCGTCCGCGTCCCCGCCCGAGTACCCCAGACTGCGCTGGTAGTCGGCGTAGTTGAGGGTGTCCGCGTCGGTCCAGTCCGGGCCGGGGCCCTGGGTGTAGTGCGAGCCGAAGTTCGCCGCCACCAGCGCCTCGCCGACGATGGTGACCTGCGGACCGTGCGCGCCGTAGCCGTACGACAGGCCGCCGACGCTGTTCTGGTAGCGGGCCGGCGTCGGGTCGGGCTGCGGCGCGGGCTGGGACGGCGGGGTGACCACCGTTCCGGACGGGCGCGGCGCACCGGACCGCACCCAGGCGTACAGCGCCGGGCCGGGGCAGTCGGTCGAGTAGCCGTCCTGGTGCCCCTTGATCTCCGGGCCCGCCGGGCCCTGCTGCTCGCAGTACTCGATCGCGTCCCGCAGCCCGTTGAGCTGCTCCGGGGTCGGCTCCGTCGACCCGGAGGAGCCGACCAGCCCGCACACCGCGTAGTGGGCCTCGTTGAGCGGGACGTCGCCGTTGGCGCTGTTGCGCCGGTTCAGGCCGCGGCCCTCGTACACGAAGCCGTGCTCGCAGACCACGAAGCTGTAGCCGATGTCCGACCAGCCGTCGTCGTTCATGTGCGAGGCCTGGAGGCGCCGCACGTAGGCCGGGCAGGTGTCATGGGTGTCGAAGGCGTACCGGGTGCCCAGGTAGTGCACCTTCACCCCCGCGCGCGCCCCGGCGTACGGGATCGAACCGTTGGGCTCGCGCCATGCCCGCGCGCCCCACTGGTCCCGGCTCACCAGCTGCAGCCCCGGCCAGTCGGGCACCGAGGGCGTGGGATTCGGCGTCGGCGCGGGCGTGTCGGGGGCCGGGGCCTGGCCGCTGCCGGCCCACGCCCTCAACTCGTCCAGCGAGCCGTTGAAGACGTCCGCGTCGAGCGGGTCGTCGCTGTACTGGTGGAAGCGCCAGGAGGCCTGGACGCGCGGCGAACCCGGGGACACGTAGTCCGCGATCCACAGGAAGTCGCCCGCGTTGTCGTCCGTCCGGAACCAGTAGTCCCGGTTGGTGTAGAGGCCGACCAGGTGGTCCGGGTAGCGCTGCTTGACCGCCGCCAGCCACTGGTTCTTCGCCGCGGTCGCGTCGCCGTCGGCGACGGACTGCCCGTACGGCTCGAAGTCCAGCACCAGCAGTTCGCCCGCGGGTACCTGCCCGAGGACCCGGCAGAAGTGCTCGATCTCGCCGTCGACCGGGTTCTCCGCGTGCAGGAAGTGGTAGTGCCCGACCACCAGTCCCCGCCCCCGGGCGTCCGCCAGCTTGTCGGTGTACCCCGACTGGCCGGTGCGGCCGCCCTCGGTGGCCTTGATGAAGACGAACTCCGCGTCCCCCGGAATGCCCGACTGGAAGTCGGAGACGTCATAACCCTTCGCGTATGCCATCAGGAAGCTCCCCCTTCGCGCCGATGGCAGCTACGGCCGACCCGCCCGGGCCCGAGCCCGGGACGCGACGCCGACCGGAGCGTCATGCCCACCTCACCGTACCCCTCGGTATGCGTCAACTCCCTTGAAATACAAGGGATCTACGCACTTTCGCCGCATCCGGGAGTGGGCCGTTCCGGGCAATATGCCACTGGCACTGGAGGGTCGTACGCCCTGTCCTGCCCCGGTGTGCAGCCGAGGCCGCCGGGACCGCCGGATCCGTCGGCCGGCTCCGATCGGGGTGCGCGGGGAGGGTGCGCGAGGAGTGCGCGCGCCCTCCTGAGGTCGTACAGGAATCAATGATTCCGGAAATGGTCGATCGCTCACCAAGCACCGGTCACCCCTTGTTGTGACCTTTACCACAGCTTGATGCGGCGGGGCGGATTCCCCTATCGGATTCCCGTGGCCGGATCGTTCCATGATGGCCTGATGTGACATGACCATTCGTCAAACATTGAAATCGAATGGCAATGTGGGCGCCGTCGTACCGACCCTTCTGCACCAGGTGTACTGATCGTGTACACGACGAAGAATGGCTGAACTGTGCGCATGACCCGTTCGGATCGCAACGACGCGACCACGCGGCCCCGCCTCGCCGGCGAAAAGCTCACCCTGGAGGAGTTCTCCGAGCTCGCCGGCCAGGTCGGGGGCTATCCCTATGTGAAAGTCGTACTCGACCGCGACGAGTCGGTGCTCCACTTCATCGACAGCGCCGACGGCACCCTCCACGTCCGCTACATCGCGTGCGAGATCCTCGGCATGTCGATCGACGAACTGGCGCGCGGACTCGATTCGTTCAATGACGACGTGTACCGGAATCCCGACCGTCGCTTCTATCTCGGCACCCTCGCCCGCCACACCCGCCGCGCCGCGGAAAACGGCCACGAGGCCGACACCTTCCTGTCCCTGGAAACCGTCGACGTCGACACCATGTCCCAGGACATGCTCCGGTTCTTCTACCACCGGGTGCGCGAGCACATCGACCCGTCGCTGCCGCTGGTCCTCAAGCCGGCCGGTCACGAGCAGGAGGGCTACCTCGCCCGCATACCGGAGACCGAGATACCGCGCGTCCTGTCCCACGAGCTCTACTCCGCGGCCTCCTACGTACCGCTGAACGCCGGGACCGCCCACGGACGGCTGCGCGTGTTCGGCTCGGAGGACGAGTACCGGGCCGACCCCGAGCCGCTGGAGTGGCACGACATCGTGGTGATGCCCCGGGTGCCCGAGGACATCCCCCGGGTCTCCGGAATCATCCACACCGAGCACACCACACCGCTCTCCCACATCAACGTGATGGCCGCCGGATGGCGCATCCCCAACGCCGTCGGCGTCGAAGCCGCCGAGCGCATCGACCGCGCCGGGCTGCACGACCGATGTTGGGTGCACTACCGCGTCGAAGCCGACGGCGGAGAGCTCCTCCTCGAAGCCGCCCGGCCCGGCGACCGCGAGGAAGCCCCGCCGACCCCGCCGACCGACCGCGTCACCGTGGACCTGCCCGACCTCACGCCCACGCCGGTCACCCCGCTGTCCGCACTGCGCGAAGGGGACCACGTCCGGTTCGGCACCAAGGCCGCCAACCTCGGCGAACTCACCCACCTGCTCCAGCACGGCTCACCGCGCTGGCTCGGCTTCTACAGCGTGCCCCGGCCGCCCCGGGACAACCTGCTGCGCTACCTCGCCCGGCAACTCGGCGCCCCGGAGGACGCGGACAGGACCGAACTGGACGCTGCCGCGCAACTCCTGGTGAAGGAGTACGCCCACGTGCCGCGCGGCATCGTGCTGCCGTTCTCCCTCCAGCAGCGCTTCCTCGACTCCTCGGCGGAACTCCGCACCGCCGTCGACCGGCTGGACTCCGCCCTCCGGGACGGGACTTCGCTCCACGAGGGGACGCGGATCGAGGAACGCATCGAGGAACTCTGCCTCGAAGCCCAGCGGCTGATCCGCGACACCCCGCTGCCCGACCCGATCCGCACCGAGATCGACCGGGCGATCGACCGGCACCTGTACGGCGCCCACGTCCAGGTCGTCCGCAGCTCCTCCAACGCCGAGGACCTGGCCGGCTTCTCCGCCGCCGGACTCTACGAATCGGTGGCCGACGCCAGCGGCACGGACGCCGTCCTCGACGCGGTCCGCGAGGTCTGGGCCTCGCTGTTCTCACCCCGCGCGGTCCTGCTGCGCCGCCAGGCGGGCATCCCCCTGGACCACTGCCGGATGGCCGTGATCGTCCAGGAACAGGTCGGAGCCACCGTCGGCGGCGTCCTGGTCACCTGCAACCCGCTGAGCCCGCAGGACTTCCGCAACGTCTACCTCAACATCTCGCCGCGCTCCGTGACCGACGTGGTCTCCGGCCGGGGCGCCCCGCTCCAGTACCTGTGCAACACCATGGAAGGCGGCAGCCGCACCGTCTCGCTCGGCACCGCCGGCACCGACCTGGACGCCGGGACCAAGGACCTCGTACGCCGACTGGCCCTGATCAGCAGGCTGTTGCAGTCGCACTTCTCGCCCGACGAGACGTACGCAACCCCGGTCGACATCGAGTGGGCGATCGAGGGCGACCAGATCAGCCTGCTGCAGCTGCGCCCCTTCCGCACCGCCGGCTGACGCGGCCGGCCGACACCGTCGGCTGATGTCGCCGGAACACCGCACGGGCCCGCGCACGAGCGCGCCCGTGTGCCCCTCCGCGCCCTTTCCCGCGGCCGCCCACGAGTGAACTTCCCTCAGGAGCAAGTACGTTGAACCGGATTCTGTACGTCTACGTCAAGGGCGGCGCCCCGCTGGAGTACGCCTTCCCGCGCATCGCCGCCTGCGGGGAGCTGCACGTCCTCGCACTGGCGCCGCTGCCCGCGTCCGGGGAGGACGTGTGGCGGCCCAGCTGCACCAGCATCGAGCTGGTGCCCGAGGCGCCGCGCGGGGACGACCTGGTCGAGCTGATCGTGGAGTACGCGAAGGCCATCGGGGCAGACGCGGTGCTGACCCTCTCGGAGTTCGCGGTCCTGGCCGTCGCCCAGGCCGCGATCCGCCTCAACCTGGCCGGCCCCGGCGAGGGGATCGTCCGCGCCAGGGACAAGCGGCTGATGCGCGAGGCCTGGGCCGCCGCCGGGGTCCCGATACCCGCGTTCCGCCGGGTCGACAGCCTCGCCGACCTGGACACCGCGCTGGCCGAGTTCACGCCCCCGCTGCTGCTCAAGCCGGCCTGGGGCGCCGGCTCGGTCGCCCAGATCGTGCTGGACAAGCCCGAGGACGCCGCCCCGGCGTGGGCCGAGATCGAGCGCGGACTCCAGGCCGGCAGCCGGGTCGGCATGAACGAGCTGTACGCCGCCGACACCGACCACGACCGCCTCGTCGAGGAGATCGCCCAGGGCTCCACCGAGGGCTGGTACGAGGAGCCCGGCTACGGCGACTACGTCAGCGTGGAGGGGATCGTCGCGGACGGCGTCTACCGCCCCCTGGCCATCACCGCCAAGCTGCCGACCGTACCGTCCTTCGTCGAGGTCGCCAGCACCTCGCCCTCCGTCATGACGGTGCCGGTCCAGCGCCGGATCGAGGAGGTCTCCCGACAGGCCGTCGACGCGCTCGGGCTGGAGAACTGCGGCACCCACACCGAGCTGAAGCTGATGAAGGACGGCGAACTGGTCGTCATCGAGACCGCGGCCAGGTTCGGCGGCCTGCTCACCACCAGGCAGGTCCACGAGGTCTTCGGACTCGACCCGATCGGCATGCTGGTCCGCCAACTGCTCGGCGAGCGCGTCGACTACCCCGAGGCCATGCCCACCACCGGCACCCGGGCCGCCGCGTCGCTGGCCGTCGTCCCGGCCGACGCCTCGGGCGTGCCCTGGCAGAGCACCCCGCTCTGGAACCCGCAGGCCGTCGACTGGCAGAGCCTGCTCTCCCCGGGCAGCACCATCGAAGCCGTCCCCGCCTTCGCGATGCCCGCCGGCCGGCCCGTCCCCGCCTTCGACCCGTCCGCCGGCTCGCGCAACTGGCTCGGGGTCTACCTGCTCAGCGCCGTCGACGCCGCCACCCTGCGGCGCGACTGCAACGCCGTGCTGAACGGCATGGAAGCCGCCCTGCACCGGGCCGCCTCCTGACCCCCCTTCCTCCTCCCATCCCCTCCCTCTCCCTCTTTCTCCTTCTCCCCGAGGTTCCATCATGCGTGTACTGTTCGCCGGCGCACCCGGCCTGGGCCACCTGTTCCCGCTGGTCCCACTGGCCAGGGCGATGCGCGAGCTCGGCCACGAGGTCGCGGTCGCCTCGATGGACGGCGGCGAAGGGGTCGCCGCGTCCGGGCTGCCGTACCTGCCCATCGCGCCCGGGGTCGACTGGCGCAAGGAGATCAGGGAGGCTGGCCGCACCCGGCGGCCCGACCTGATGCAACGGGTGGTCGAGAGCAACTCGGCCGACCGCGAGGCCTTCGTCCCACTGGCCGCCCACGTCAACAGCCGGGTCGCCGACGAGACGGTCGAACTCGCCGCACAGTGGCGGCCGGACCTGGTGGTGTACGAGTACCAGTTCCCGGTGGCCCTGCTCGCGGCGACCCGCCTCGGCGTGCCCGCCGTCCAGCACGACCTCGGATTCGCCCGCACCCCGAAGCTGCGCGCGCTGATGCTCGCCGAAATGGCGGACACCTTCGCCCGGCACGGAATCGACCGGCTGCCCGACCCGGCGGACACCATCGACCTCGCGCCGCCCAGCATGGCCGGCGACGAGCGGTACGGCTCCTCGATGCGGCCCGTCGCCTACAACGGCGAAGGCGAACTCCCCGCCCAGCTGGCCGTACCCGCCGACCGCCCGCGCATCGCGGTGACGCTGGGCACCGTCCCGCCCAAGACCGACGGCCTCACCAGGATCGAGCGGGTCATCGCGGCAGCCGCCGACATCGACGCCGAGTTCATCCTCGCCACCGGCGACCTCGACCTCGCTACGCTCGGCAGCCTGCCGGACAACGTCCGCCCGTACGGCTGGGTCCCCTGGCAGGCCCTGCTGTCGACCTGCGCCGCCGCCATCCACCACGGCGGCAGCAGCACCGCCCTCGGCGCACTCGACGCGGGCATCCCCCAGCTGGTCCTGCCTGACGGCTCCGACCGCTTCATCACCGCGGCCGCCGTCCACCAGCGCGGAGCCGGCCTCAGCGCGACCGCCGAGGAGATCACCCCGGCCCTGCTCCACCGCCTCCTCACCGACGACACCCTGACCCGCGCCGCCCGCGAGGTCAGCACCGAAATCGCGGCGATGCCCAGCCCGACCACCGTGGCGGAGCACCTCACCACCCTCGCCCGCCCCACCCCCTGAGCCACCCCACCCGGCACCTCCCGAGGGCCTGCCCCGAGATCTCCACGCCAGTTGGCCGCCGTGCGACAGGGCCCACTCGGTCAGCACCGAGACGCCACAATGAGAGCCCCCCGGCACGCGCCGGGGGGCTCCCTTTCTGCGCGGGCCTACCAGGTAGAGGAGCAACCCCCGCGAGCGCGGGGCCGACCGCGGCGATCGCCTCGTCGATCACCCGGCCGGGAGCAATCCCCGCGAGCGCGGGGCCGACACCCGATCCGGCGATTTCGGGAACAGCGCCAAGGAGCAATCCCCGCGAGCGCGGGGCCGACTCCCGGACGTGGGCCTTGTTGCGCAGCAGGGCGGAGCAATCCCCGCGA
>NZ_JBHUAL010000116.1:11805-29803 GCF_042789775.1 Kitasatospora sp. NPDC056800
CGTGCGCGGGGCCGACACTTCCTGACCTGCGGTGATCTGCGTCAACTGGCGCCGGTTGATTCAGTTCGATTCGGTGGGCTTCCCAGAGCAGACCTCATCCGCCGATCGTTGTCTATTTGTGAATCCAAGGTCGATTGTCAGGGCCTCGATCTACGCTCCGAAGCGTACTCGGACATGGAGGTCGAGACATGGCCGATGACCGCTGGCAGTGGTACCCGGCGACAGCAGCACCGCCCTCGGCGCACTCGACGCGGGCATCCCCCAACTCATCCTGCCCGACGGCTCCGACCGCTTCATCACCGCAGCCGCCGCGCACCAGCGTGGCGCAGGCCTCAGCGCGACCGCCGAGGAGATCACCCCGGCCCTGCTCCGCCGCCTCCTCACCGACGACGCCCTGACCCGCGCCGCCCGCGAGGTCAGCACCGAGATCGCGGCGATGCCCAGCCCGACCGTCGTGGCGGAGCTCCTCACCACCCTCGCCCGCCCCACCACCTGAGCCAGTCCGCCCGACGCCCGGCGCCGTCCGCACGGGGAACCCCCTTTGTGCGGATGCCGCCCGGCGCCAACGCGCCTTCCCGTCCGGCACCTTCTAAGCGCCTGCATCGCGACCCCTACGCCCGCCTGCCGACGTACGCTGAAGGCCCCCTTCTGCGAGGTCTGTCAGGCAAGGGAGCAACCCCCGCGAGCGCGGGGCCGACAGGATCACGCCGAGACGGTTGGCGTCCCTCCGGGAGCAACCCCCGCGAGCGCAGGGCCGACGTACGGCCAGAGAGCGATGTCGATCAGGCCACGGAGTAACCCCCCGCGAGCGCGGGGCCGACTTCCTGGGGTTGCACGGGGGCCGGGGTGATGCAGAGCAACCCCCGCGAGCGCGGGGCCGACGACGACTACCCGGGGATCTGGGCGCCGGGCGAGGAGCGACCCCCGCGAGCGCGGGGCCGACGTGACCAGGGAGTCGAGGCGGCCGTACACCGTGGAGCAACCCCCGCGAGCGCGGGGTCGACGCCGCGGTCCGGGTTGCCCCGGACCTGACCCGGGAGCAATCCCCGCGAGCGCGGGGCCGACAGCACTGGAAGGCGCATGACTTCCGCGCTCAGGGAGCAACCCCGCGAGCGCGGGGCCGACAGTGCCCGGTACACCTTGAGGACGTCTCCGAGGGAGCAACCCCCGCGAGCGCGGGGCCGACCGGGGTCGCGGGGATCTTCTGGTCCGCGAACGGGGAGCAACCCCCGCGAGCGCGGGGCCGACAGGGCGGAGGGCATCGCGGAGGTCGAGACCGAGGAGCAACCCCCGCGAGCGCGGGGCCGACCTGCTCCCACTTGGTCTGTCTGGTCACACCGAGGAGCAACCCCCGCGAGCGCGGGGCCGACTAGGCCGCGATGGCCTCGGAGACGGCCTGGGGGGAGCAACCCCCGCGAGCGCGGGGCCGACTGGCTTGCCTCCCGGGGCAGCGATCAGTGGCAGGAGCAACCCCCGCGAGCGCGGGGCCGACGGGATCACCGTCCTGATCCTCGTCCGGGTCCCGGAGCAACCCCCGCGAGCGCGGGGCCGACACTTCCTGACCTGCGGTGATCTGCGTCAACTGGCGCCGGTTGATTCAGTTCGATTCGGTGGGCTTCCCAGAGCAGACCTCATGCGCCGATCGTTGTCTCTTCGTGAATCCAGGACGGATTGTCAGGGCCTCGATCTACGCTCCGAAGCGTACTCGGACATGGAGGTCGAGGCATGGCCGGTGACCGCTGGCAGTGGTACCCGGCGACAGCAGCACCGCCCTCGGCGCACTCGACGCGGGCATCCCCCAACTCATCCTGCCTGATGGCTCGGACCGCTTCATCGCCGCGGCCGCCGTACACCAGCGCGGAGCCGGGCTCAGCGCGACCGCTGAGGAGATCACACCGGCCCTGCTCCACCGCCTTCTCACCGACGACACCATGACCCGCGCCGCCCGCGAAGTCAGCACCGAAATCGCGGCGATGCCCAGCCCGACCACTGTGGCGAAGCACCTCACCACCTTCGCCCACCCCACCACCTGAGCCCCCCGCCCCCGGCGCCGGCCGCCGTCCGCACGGAACCCCCCTCCGTCCGGACGCCGCCCAGCGCCGACCGATCCGGGGGCCCACCGCCCGTCACCGGACGGTCCGTCAGACCCGCCCCAGGTGCAGCGGCAGGTGGTTCAGCTCCCAGCCGACCGGGCGGTCGCCGGGGATCAGGGTGCCGGGGTCGGCCGCGAGCGACAGTCCGGGGTAGCGGTCGAGGAGCCGCCCGAAGGCGATGGCCGCTTCCAGCCTGGCCAGCGCCGCGCCCAGGCAGAAGTGGATGCCGTACCCGAACGAGAGGTGGTGGTCGGCCTGGGCGGCCCGCTTCCGGGTCAGGTCGAGCCGCTCGGCGCCGTCGTGGTGCCGCAGGTCGAGGTTGGCGGCGTCGAGGTGGGGGTGAACGGCCTCGCCCCTGCGGATGTGCACGCCCCGCAGGACGAGGTCGCGGTCGGCGTACCGCAGGCGTGCGGAGGGCACCGGGCCGCACCAGCGCAGCAGTTCCTCGACGGCGTGCGGTAGCAGCGTGCGGTCCCGGCGCAGCAGGGCGAGCTGGTCGGGGTGGGTGAGCAGGGCCAGGGTGCCGTTGGCGATCAGGTGGGCGGTGGTCTCGTGGCCGGCCAGGACGAGGATGAGGGTCATGCTGACCATCTCGTCCTCGCTCATCGCCGCGTTGGAGGGGCCGCCGTCCGGGCCGCCGTTCGGGCCGATGTCCGCGCTGTCGTCTCGCGCCTGGAGCATCCCGCTGATGAGGTCGTTGCCGGGCTCCGCGCGGCGGCGGTCGATCAGCTCCCGGACATGCCGGACCAGGGCGGGTGTCGCCGTCCGCAGCCGTTCGGTGTGGCCGGCCGTCAGGTTCCGGCTCCAGTCGGACCAGAGGTGCCGGTCGGGCTCCGGGACGCCGACCAGTTCGCAGATGACGGCGACCGGCAGCGGGTAGGCGAAGTGCTCGACGAGGTCGACGACGCCGAACTCGTCACGGTGGTCGGGAAGTTGGTCGAGCAGCCGGTCGGTGATCAGCTCGATCGACGGGGCGAGGAGCTGGATGCGGCGGGCGGTGAACTCGCGGGACACCAGTCGACGCAGGCGGGTGTGGCGCGGGGGGTCCAAGTCGACGATGGCGTTGAGGAAGTAGTGGTGCGTCTCCGGCGGCAGCCCGAGCGCGGTCAGGCCGGCGATGCGCGGGTCGGGGGAGCCGTCGGCGGCGAGGGTGGAGGGTGCGCTGGTCAGGCGGGGGTCGGTGAGGACGTCGCGTACCTCGGCGAAGCCGGACGCCACCCAGCCCATGGACCCGTCGGGCATCCGGCTCTCGCGGACCGGACATCCGCCGGCGTGCTCGGCGAGTACGGGTGCGGGTGCAGGTACCGGCGTTGGTACGGGTGCCGGCGGTGCTACCGCCTGGTCGTTCGGCATCGTGCGTCGTCCCTTTCCGGGGCGGCCCGGTGCCTCGGGCACCGGTCGGGCCTGTCTGAGGCGGTCGGACATCTCTGCGGCGGAGGGGTCCCGGGAGGCGAAGGACGTCCAGGGCCCGGGCCCGCCGGCCGCTCACAGGTGAAGCGGGAGGTGGGTGAGTCGGCGGCCCACGCCCGGCACGTGGACGCGTTCCAGCCGGTCCGGGGCGACGGCCAGCCGGAGGCCGGGGAACCGGGCGGTCAGTGCGCCGAGCAGGACCTGCGTCTCCAGGCGGACGAGGGCGGCGCCGAGGCAGAAGTGGGCGCCGTGGCCGAGGGCGACGTGGTCGTCCTGTGCGTCCTGGTAGCGGGTGATGTCGAACCGGTCGGCGTCGGGGTGGTACCGGCGGTCGCGGTTGGCACCGAGGAGCGAGAGGACGACGGCCTCGCCGGCCCGGATGCGGGTGTCGTGCAGGTCGATGTCCTGAGCGGCGAAGCGCGGCCGGGTCGCCGGGACGGAGCCGCCCCAGCGCAGCAGCTCCGTCACGGCCAAGGGGAGCAGGGCGGGGTCGTCGCGCAGCAGGTCCAGCTGGTCGGGGTGGGCGAGCAGGGCGGCGAGGCCGTTGGCGAGGAAGTAGGCGGTGTTCTCGTAGCCGACGTTGGTCACCAGCATCGTCATCGTGACGATGTCCCGCTCCGGGAGGGGAGGTTCACCGTCCGGGGAGGGCGTCACCATCGCGCTGATGAGGTCGTCGCCGGGGGTGCGCCGACGCTCCTCGATCAGCGCGAGCACGTGGTCCACGAGGGCGGGCGCGGAGTCGCGGACGAGGTCGGTGTCCAGGCCGTTGAGGTCGTCCGCCCAACGGCGCCACAGCGGGCGGTCCTGTTCGGGAATGCCCACCATCTCGCAGATCACCGTGATCGAGAGGGGGAAGGCGACCTCCTCGATGAAGTCGACGCTGCCGTCGGCGGCCGCCCGTCCGGGCAGTTCGCTCAGGAGCCGGTCGGTGATCTGCTCCACCCGGGGTTGCAGCGCGTGGATGCGGCGCGCGGTGAAGTGCGGCGCGACCGCCTTGCGCAGCCGGGTGTGGTCGGGCGCGTCGAGGTCCAGCAGGGCGCGCAGTAGGTACTGGTTCATCCGCTCCGGCAGGCCGAGCCACCGGATCTGCGCCATGCGGGGGTCCTCGCCGGCGAACCCCGGCACGGAGAGCGGGGACTGCACCAGCCGCGGGTCCCCGAGCCCGGCCCGGACGTCGTCGAACCGGGTGATCATCCACGCCGGCAGCCCGCCGGGCAGGGTGATCCGCACGACGGGCGCCTGCTCCCGCAGCCCGCCGAGCACGTCCTCGGGCAGCTCCGGGCACTGCGGATCGAAGATCAACGGGCAGGCGGAGAGCCCCCGCTGGCCGGGCGCGGGGGAGTCACGGTCGGAAACCTCGCGCGGATTCGCCGGGCTGGTGGTCATGACGCACCCCACTCTGTGAACGCACTGCTCATGCCCCTGCAACTCCGACCCGCCGGAATCGGTCACGGCCTCGTCCCCCGCAGGTGTGACGCCTGGACACCGCCTTGCCCGCGCAGGCCGAAGCCCGCCGCGGAGTCCGGACGAAGTCCCACAGCGCCACGGCGGACCGGGGCCGCCGGCACCAGCCAGCAGCTGACCTGGTCGCGGTGGGAGCAACCCCCGCGAGCGCGGGGCCGACGCCCCGCTGGCGCACACCAGGCCCCCGACCGAGGAGCAACCCCCGCGAGCGCGGGGCCGACATGGTGTCGACGGTGATCACTCGCGCTCCCTCGGGAGCAACCCCCGCGAGCGCGGGGCCGACCCTGCCACGCTGCCGTTTGCCCGCGGGCTGAGGGAGCAACCCCCGCGAGCGCGGGGCCGACTTGCTGAACGCCATGCTGAAGGCCGCTGAGCCGGAGCAACCCCCGCGAGCGCGGGGCCGACTCAGGCCCTTGCAGATGAACTCGGCGTCGGCCGGAGCAACCCCCGCGAGCGCGGGGCCGACGGCTTGCGGGATGCGGGCTTGATGACGGGGGTGGAGCAACCCCCGCGAGCGCGGGGCCGACCATGCCTGACAGGTGTGTTGACAGGTAGTCTGGGAGCAACCCCCGCGAGCGCGGGGCCGACACTTCCTGACCTGCGGTGATCTGCGTCAACTGGCGCCGGTTGATTCAGTTCGATTCGGTTGGCTTCCCATAGCAGACCTCATGCGCCGATCGTTGTCTCTTCGTGAATCCAGGGTGGATTGTCAGCGCCTCGATCTACGCTCCGAAGCGTACTCGGACATGGAGGTCGAGGCGATGGTCGATGACCGCTGGCAGTGGTACCCGCCTGAGGTAGAGGGCTGGTTGGGTGCCCTGTGGGGCAAGTCTGCCGGGCGGGCCGGAGGGACGGCCAACCTCCTGCTGTCGCACATGCTGGACACCGCTGCCGTGGCGGAGATCGTCTGGGACCGATACCTGCCGCCGGTGACGCGGCGGCGTCTGGACGCCGTTGCGGGCGGGCCGGGCAAGGGGCGACGGCTGTTCGCCTGGCTGTGCGGGATCCATGACTGCGGCAAGGCCACCCCGGTGTTCCAGTGCCTCGACCCCGCTGGCGAGGCCGCGGTCCGCCAGGCGGGCCTGAGCTGGGACAAGTACGCGGTGAAGGGGGTGTCCTGGCGGCACGACAAAGCCGGTGCCCGCGTGTTGAGGGCGCTGCTCACCGAAGCGACGTGGTCGAAGGAGCAGGTCGGTTGGGTCTGGCCGCTGGTCGCCGGCCACCACGGTCTGATCCCGACACTGGGGCAGCTGAGCCCGCCGAAGAGGAACGAGAGGCTGCAGGGAAACAGCCGGCCCTGGAAGCTCGCGCAGTCGGCGCTGGTGGAGGTCTTCTCCCGGGAGCTCGGCTACGAGGGCGAGGCGCCGCTTGTCGCCGTCGAACCTCTGGAGGTGCCGAGCCGAGCGGTGCAGCTCCAGCTGGCCGGCTTCGTGGTGATGGCGGACTGGATCGCCAGCGACGAGCGGCACTTCACGGGCGTGTCGGATCTGGCGAGGGTGACGATGCCGCAGGCGCGGCAGCGGGCTGCGGCAGCGTGGGCGCGGCTCGGCCTGCGCGGTGGGTGGGGAGCGCTGCCGGTACCTGGTCCGGAGGCGTTCCAGGACCGTTTCGGCCACGGGCCCAGGCCTTCGCAGGAGTTGGTCCTCGACGTGGTGCGCCGGATGGGTGGGCCGGGTCTGGTGATCGCCGAGGCTCCGATGGGGGAGGGGAAGACGAAGGCGGCGCTGGCGGCGGCCGAGCTGATGGCCGCCCGTCACGGCGCGGACGGAGTGTTCCTGGGTATGCCGACCCAGGCGACCGCGGACCCGATGCTCACCCAGGTCCGGTCGTGGCTGCGCGAGGTCGGCGACGGCCTGGAGGACCAGGTCGCGCTGCTGCACGGCAAGCGGATGGTCAACAAGCAGTGGCGCGCCCTCCTGGAGGGCACCGGTGAGTGGGGGCAGGAGGCCGACTCCTACTACTCGTCCGTAGGGGAAGACGAGTTCGGGATGTCGGCCGACTGCTTCGACGGCTGCGAGGGCGGGGAGCGCAGGGTCCCCGCCGAGTGGTTCCTGGGCCGTCGCCGAGGTCTGCTGAGCCCGTTCGCGGTCGGCACCATCGACCAGCTCCTGTACGCCGCGACCCGCACCAAGCACGTGATGCTGCGTACCGCCGGCCTGATGGGCAAGGTCGTGATCCTCGACGAGGTCCATGCCGCCGACGTCTACATGTCGCAGTTCCTGCTGGAGGGCCTGTGGTGGCTCGGACAGGCCGGCGTGCCGGTGGTGCTGCTCTCGGCGACTCTGCCGCCCGAGCAGCGGCGTGATCTGGCCGCCGCCTACCTGGCCGGCACGCAGTCCGCGGAGGCCCCGGCGGCGCCGGAGCTTCCAGAGCCGCAGGGCTATCCGAGCGTGACGGCGGTCTGGCCGGGGCGGGACGGGCAGCCGGAGGTTCTCGTGGAGAGCACCGAGTCGTGGCGCCACGATCTCCAGGTACGGGTCGAAGTGCTCCATGAGCAGCCGGCGGAGACGGATGCCCGGGCAGCGGAGGGCGGCGCCGGGCCGGCGGACGCCGCCGTGACCGACTACCTGCGGGAGCGGCTGACCGACGGCGGATGCGTGCTGATCATCCGCAACACCGTGGCCCGCGCCCAGGCCACGTTCGACGCCCTCCACAAGGAGTACGGCGCCGACGTGCGGCTCCTGCACGCCCGTCTGCACGCAGGCCACCGGGCCGACCGCACCCAGGAGGTGCTGGAACTCCTCGGCCCGCCGAGAGAAGGATCCGAGCGCCCCGGCAGGCTGATCGTCGTCGCCACCCAACTCGCGGAGCAGTCCTTCGACGTCGACGCCGACCTGCTGATCACCGACCTCGCGTCCATGGACCTGCTCCTCCAGCGCATCGGCCGCCTCCACCGCCACGACGGCGTCAAGCGCCCCCACGCGCTGTCCCGGCCCACGGTCGTCGTCACCGGCATCGGCCTCGACGACGACAGGGCGCCGTACATCCTGCGGGCCTCCGAGGGGATCTACGGCCGCTACCTCCTGCTGCGCACGGCCGCCGAGGTCGAAAGGGCGGCGACGTCCGACGGAGGCGCGTGGAGCATCCCTGGCCAGGTGCCCGACCTGGTCGCCCGGGTCTACGGCACGGACCCGGTCGTCCCGGCGGCCTGGGCCGAGGCCGAGGTACAGGGCTGGCAGGAGTGGGAGGAACGGCAGACCGAGCGTCGAGCGAAGGCTGCCGGGTACCTGCTGACCCGTGCCGGTGAGCATGGGGCGCAGACGCTAGCGGGTCTGCACTACGGCGCCCTCGGCAAGCTGGCCGAGGGGCAGTTCGAGGCGCTCGTCCGGGACGGCGACCCGAGCGCGGAGGTCGTCCTGGTGCGCCGTCTCGGGGAGGACGACTTCCGAGCAGTGACGGGCCGCAGCCTCGGCCCGAACGGCGAGGTCGCGGCCGAGGTGGTGGACGACGTGCTCTCCGGCACGGTACGCCTTCCCACCAGGCTGACCGAAGCGGCCGAGCAGGCGCTCGGTCCGCTGCCGGGCTGGCGGGACCATCCATGGCTGCGCCACAGCCTGGCCCTGGAGCTCGACGGACAGGGCGAAGCGGTCATCGGTGACTTCCGGCTGCGCTACGACGACCTGCTCGGCCTCGTGGTGAGCGGAGGCAGACCGTACCGGTAGCGGGGCGTGTGGGCAGGAGAGGCAGAGTGCCGCTCCGCCCACACGACTCCAACCCCGCGAGCGCGGGGCCTACTTGCAGCCGGGACCGGCTCGCAGACAGAGCCAGGGGCCATCCCCGCGCACAAGATCCTGCGGGGCCGAGGAGCAATTCAAGCATTCGCCCCACAGCAGACCTTCACCGATGCCACGATGAATCAGCGGCGAGCTAGACAAAGCCAGTTGGGAGACCAGTGCGTGCCTGGGTACAACCTTGTCGATGAACCGTGGCTGGCGGTGCGCCCCGTCGGCGGCGGGCCTCCCGTGGAGCTGGGGATCGCCGAGGCCCTGGCCCGGGCCCACGAACTGGAGGGCCTCGTCGTCGAGTTCTCGACCCAGCTGCCGGCCGTCCTGCGCCAGGTCCTGCTGCCCGTCGTCGCCCACGCCACTGGCGCACCCGTGACCCTCCGGAGCAAGGGCGACCGGCTCGCGCAGAAGGACGGGTTCACACAGGACGAACTGGACAGGTTCCAGGCCCACTTCGACAAGCACCGCGCGCAGTTCGACCTCTTCGACCCGGTCTCCCCCTTCGCGCAGGTCGCCGGACTGCGGACCGCCAAGGACGAGACGAAGGGCTCCGCCGCCCTGGTGGCGACCGCGGCGAGCGGCAACAACGTCCCGCTGTTCGGCAACCGCAGCGACGCGGACCCGCTCGACCTGACACCGGCCCAGGCCGCCCACTGGCTCCTGCACGCCCACTGCTGGGACACCGCCGCCATCAAGACCGGCGTCGTCGGTGACGACCAGGTCAAGGCGGGCAAGACCACGGGCAACCCGACCGGCCCGCTCGGCCAGCTCGGCGTCATCGTCCCCACCGGGCGCACCCTGTACGAGACCCTCCTGCTGAACCTCCCGGTCACCCCGCCCGAGGTCCTCGGCGTCCCGCAGTGGATGCGCGGCCCGCACGAACCCGCCTGGAAGCCCCGTAAAGCCGAGGGCCTCCTCGACCTGTGGACGTGGCAGGCGCGGCGGATCCGCCTCATCCCGCACCAGGACGAGACCGGTCGGCCGAGGGTCGCGCGGGTGGTCGTCAGCGCCGGTGACCGGCTCACGCCGATGTCCGAGCAAGAGCCGCACACCGCCTGGACGTTCACCGCGCCCGCCAAGAAGTCCGCCGCCGCCCTGCCCGAGCGCAGGCCGCGCCGCCACACCCAGGGCAAGGCCGCCTGGCGCGGCCTGGACGCCCTCCTCGCGCCCACCCGCCAGAGCTCCGACGGCGCCTTCGAGACCAGCGTCCTGCTCGACGAGGTCAGCGCCCTGCGGGAGGACGGCCGGCTACCCGCCGACTACCCGCTGCAGGTCGAGACCTTCGGCATGGTCTACGGCACCCAGTCCGCCATCGTCGAGGACGTCATCCACGACGCCATCCCCCTGCCCCTGCTCGCCCTCCACCAGGACAGCGAGGCCCACCAGCTCCTCCTGGACGTGGCCGAGCAGGCGGAGCAGCTCGCGAAGGCCGTCAACAACCTCTCCGCCGACCTGCGCCGGGCCGCCGGCGCCGACCCCATCCCCTGGGACAAGGGCCAGCGCCCCGGCGACCTCCTCCTGCACACCCTCGACCCCCTGGTGCGCCGCCTGCTCGCCGGCGTCCGCGACGCCGGAGCCGACGACGAGGTCCTGGAGCGGGGCAGGCTCGCCTGGGAGGAAGTCGCCCACCACCGCGCACGGGACGCGGCGAACGAACTCCTGCTGGCCGCCCCGGCCACCACCTTCACGGGCCGCACCATCACCCCGGCAGGCACGTCGGGCACGTCGGGCAAGTCGCAGACCTACAAGCTCGGCACCGCCGGCGCCAACTTCCGGCACCGGCTCGACGAGATCCTTCCCCGGTACGCCGACGCCGCCCGGGAAGCGGCCGCCGCCCGCGCCGCCGGGACCGGACGCGCCCTCGAACCCGATCCCGCCCCTGGAGCGGACCTTGACGACTGAGCACACCACCACCACCAAGCAGCGCCGGTACTGGGACGAGCACACCGCCCCCGACCACACCTGGCGACTCGACCCCCGCACCAAGCAGCCGCGCCGGCCCCCCGGCGAGGACCTCGCGGCCATGCGCTCCGGCCTCGGCCGCCCCGTCATGGACAGCCCCAAGATGTGGCCGCTCTACAGCTGCGAGGTCAACGACACCCTCGCCCTGCGCGACGAGGTCTCCGACGAGCAGAAGGCCGAGCACGCCGCCCTCGCCCTCTACGGCCTGCACCAGCAGAGCCAGTCCAGGCCGATGCACCGCCGCGGCGTCAAGCTCGGCGAGGCCCTGCGGGCGCTGCGCCGCAGCGGCAAGTTCAGCGAGGAGGCGCTCGACACCCGCGTCGCCCAACTCGCCGGCGCCACCAGCGTCTCCGCGCTGCTGGTCCACCTGCGCGGCCTGGTCACCCAGCTGCGCACCGTCGGACAGCCACTGGACTACGACCACCTGATGGCCGACATCCAGGCCTGGCACCACACCGACCGGCGCCCGCAGGTCCGCCTCAAGTGGGCCGTCGGCTACCAGGCTTGGAAGGACAAGGCACCCGCCGACTGATCGCCCGCCGCCCAATCGCCCGCCGACCTACGCCCGGACCACCACCCTTCGAGGAGCAGCGCATGACCGACCGCCTCTACATCGACGTGCACATCCTGCAGACCGTCCCGCCGGCGAACCTCAACCGGGACGACAACGGCAACCCGAAGGAGGCCTACTTCGGCGGCAAGCGCCGCTCCCGCGTCTCCTCCCAGGCCTGGAAGCGCGCGACCCGCATCCACTTCGCCGAGAGCCGCGACCGGCAGGACCTCGCCACCCGCACCAAGCGGATCGCCGCCCAGCTCGCCAAGGCCATCGCCGAGCGCACCGGCCTCGCGGCCGAGGACGCGCAGCGGATCGCCGACGCGCTGATCAAGTCGACCGGGATCTCCGCGGGCAAGAAGGAGGGCGACACCGCCTACCTGCTCTTCTACGGGCGCCGCCAGCTGGACGCCATCGCCGCCCTGGTCGCCGACACGGCCGCCGACCTCGCCGCCCTCGACACCAAGGCCCTCGACGAGGCCGTCAAAGCCCTGCCGGTCAAGGAGCAGCTGCAGACGGGCCACCCGGCCGACGTCGCGCTCTTCGGCCGTATGGTCGCGGACATCCCGGGGCTGAACGTGGACGCCGCGACGCAGGTCGCGCACGCGATCTCGACCCACGCCGCCGAGCTCGAGTTCGACTACTACACGGCGGTCGACGACGAGAACGCGGCCGACGAGACCGGCGCCGGGATGATCGGCACCATCGGCTTCAACTCGGCCACGCTCTACCGCTACGCGACCGTCGGCCTGCACCAGCTGCGGGAGAACCTCGGCGACGACAAGGCCACCGTCGACGCCGTCGACCTGTTCGTCGACTCCTTCGCCCGTTCCATGCCGACCGGTTACGGCAACTCCTTCGCCCACCGCACCCGTCCGAGCCTGGTCGCCGTCGTCGTGCGCGCCGACCAGCCGGTGAACCTCGTCTCCGCGTACGAGAACCCGGTCCCGGCGAGCCGGGGCATCGTCGCGGAGTCCGCGCGCCGCCTTGCGGGGGAGTTCGCCACCGCCACCGAGCAGTGGGGCGACACCCCGCTGTACGTCGGCATCTGCCACACCCTCGGCACCGCCGACGCCGACGAGACCGGGCAGCAGCTGGCGGAGGCCTTCGGCGCGAACCGCACCTTCCCCGAGCTGCGCGAGGGCCTGCGCACCGCGCTCATCGAGCGGGTGAACGACAACTGATGCCCGCCGACCCGACGCCCACGACGGTCCCGAAGGACGAGGCGCAGGCGGTCCTCGTGCTGCGCCTGGCCGGGCCGCTCCAGTCCTGGGGTGACCGCAGCGCGTTCAACCGCCGCGACAGCCGGCCCCAGCCGACCAAGTCCGGCGTCGTCGGCCTGCTCGCGGCCGCCGCGGGCCGCCCGCGCGAAGCGGACATCACCGACCTGGTCGGCCTGCGCCTGGGCGTGCGCATCGACCAGCCCGGCACCCTGCTGCGCGACTACCACACCGTCAGCGACTACCGGGGCCGGCCGCTGCCGCAGGCCGGGGTGAACGCCAAGGGCGTGCAGAAGCCGACCTCCCCGGCCAAGGACACCCACGTCACCCACCGCTACTACCTCCAGGACGCGGTGTTCGTCGCCGCCGTCCAGGGCCCGGCCGCCCTCGTCGAGACGCTCGCCGAGGCGATCCGCCGCCCCGCCTTCCCGCTCGCCCTCGGCCGGCGCTCCTGCGTGCCCACCCAGCCGCTCGCCCTCGGTGCCGTGCGCGACGGCACCCTGGAGGACGTCCTCGCAGACGAGCCCTGGCAGGCGGGCGACGCGGCCAAGAGCGCCTACCGGCGGCGGGCCGAGCGAGCCGCGGAGCCGTTCTCGCCGCACCGGATCGACCTGGCCGCGACCTTCGACGACCCGTCGGGCGACGACATCCTCCAGGATGTCCCGCGCTCCTTCGACCCCCGCGAACGCGGCTTCTCCACCCGACGGATCCGCCACGCCTGGCTCACCGTCCCCACCGGCCTCGCCCCGTCCTCCACGACCGCGCAACCGTCCGCCGCCGCCTCGGCCGCAGCTGCGACCACCGGCCACGACCCGTTCGCCCTGCTGGGCTGGTGACCCGATGACCTACCTCTCCCGCGTCCGCATCAACCCGCTGCGCGCCGCCAGCCGCACCCTGCTCGCCAACCCCCGTGCCCTGCACGGCGCCGTGACGGCCGGCATCCCCGACACCGAGCCCGGCGACCGGATCCTGTGGCGCCTGGACGCCGACCACCCGCGCCGCCCGATGCTGCTGGTCCTCACCCCCTCCAAGCCGGACTGGACCCACATCGTCGAACAAGCCGGATGGCCGGACGCCGACGGCGAGCACTACGCGATCCGCGACTACAGCCCGCTGCTCGGCCAGCTCGCCGTCGGCCGCGAGTTCGCCTTCCGCCTCAAGGCCAGCCCCGTCCAGAACACCTCCAAGCCCGAGAAGCCCAGCGCTCACCACACCAAGAGCGCCGCCGAACTCCACCACCGCTCCTACCGCTTGGCCCACCGCACCGCCGCCCAGCAGCTCGCCTGGTTCCTGGACCGCACCGAGCGCTGGGGCTTCACCGTCCCCGAGGCCCGCACCGACCACCCCGCACCGGGCCTCGAACCGTCGGACCCCGACGCCCCCGCCGACGCGCGGCCCGCCCGTGAGGTACGGATCACCGACCGCAGCCGCAGCAGCTTCACCAAACCCGGCACCCGCACCGCCGTCACGCTCACCACGGCCACCTTCGAAGGCCGCCTGCGCATCAGCGACCCCGTCCTCCTGCAGACGGCGCTCCTCGGCGGCATCGGCCCGTCCAAGGCCTACGGCTGCGGCCTGCTCACCCTCGCGCCGCTGCCCGCCGGAGCCCGCTGACCGATGGCCGACATCTGGTGGAAAGCCCACCCCCACGACCTGCACCGCCTCGCCGACCGGGTCTCCAGCGTCTACGTCGAGCGCAGCCACATCGACCGCGACGAGAACGCCGTCGTCGTCATCAACAAGCGCGAGACCGTCCGCGTCCCGGCAGCGATGGTCGCCGTCATGCTCCTCGGCCCGGGCACCCGCATCACCCACGGCGCCGTCAACCTCCTCGCCGACTCCGGCACCACCGTGTGCTGGGTCGGCGAGCAGGGCGTGCGCATGTACGCCGCCGGCCTCGGCCCCAGCCGCGGCGCGGCCCTCCTCAACCGGCAGGCCTGGCTGGTGAGTCGGACGAAGGAACGCCTGGCCGTCGCACGGACCATGTACCGCATGCGGTTCCCCGGCGAGGACGTCAGCACCGCCACCATGCAGCAACTGCGCGGCCGCGAGGGCGCCCGCATCCGCAAGCTCTACCAGGCCGAAGCCCGCCGAACCGGCGTCCCCTGGAACGGACGGGTCTACAAGGCCGGCGACGCGTACGCTGCGGGCGACGACCTCAACCGCCTCCTGTCGGCGGCCAACGCCGCGCTCTACGGGATCTGCCACGCGGTCATCACCGGCCTGGGCGCCAGCCCCGGACTCGGTTTCGTCCACACCGGCCTGGCTACCTCGTTCGTCCTCGACATCGCCGACCTCTACAAGGCCGAGTACACGATCCCCCTCGCCTTCGACCTCGCCCAGCAGGGCCACACCGAGGAACGCGACGCCCGCCTCGGCCTGCGCGACCGCATCGCCCAGGACAAGCTGCTGGGCCGCATCGTGAACGACGTCAAGACCCTCCTCAGCCCGGAGGGCACCGAGATGCCCGACGTCGAGGTCAACGAACTCTGGGACGAACGCGTCGGCACCGTCCAAGGCGGCGTCAACTGGTCCGGCACCGAAGGCCCGCCGGTCCCCGCCGCCTCCGACCCGGGCATGGGCGACGACCACCTGGCCATCATCGGCCCGGAGTTCACCCAGGACACGAGCAGCCCATGACCGTCATCCTCCTCATCGCCGCCCCCGAAGGCCTCCGCGGCCACCTCACCCGCTGGATGGTCGAAGTCAGCGCCGGTGTCTTCGTCGGCACCCCCAGCCGCCGCATCCGCGACCGCCTCTGGGACCTCCTCGCCACCCGCATCGGCGACGGCCAAGCCGTCCTCGTAGAGCCCGCCACCAACGAACAAGGCTGGACCGTCCGCACGGCAGGCAAGGACCGCTGGAAGCCCGTCGACTTCGACGGACTGATCCTCTCGGCCCGCTCCCGCCGATAGACCCGCAGGTCACGAAGTGTCGGCCCCGCACGCGCGGGGATGGCTCCGGCATCCTCGGGCGCCTCCACCTCCGGCGTGTATCGGCCCCGCACACGCGGGGATGGCTCTCTACGAGACGCCGGTACGCGCGGCCAGTTCCCTCACGCCTGCCACCGTCACGGGTGCGTACAGGAGGTCTGCCGTCAGTGCTCGCAGTGCTGGTCGGCGGACCTCCTCCGGGGCGACCTGCTCGGTGAAAATCAGGGCTGCGACCGTGCGGCGGTGGTCGCCGAGGTGGTGCCACATGCGCGCGCAGTCCGTGCCGTACCGGGCCCGGCGCTCTGCTGTCGGCAGCCGTCCCGGGGTGGTCCGTGCCGCGTACGGGAGGCCCTCATCCGGGGTGCCCAGCGCTGTGTGCACGCCGATCCAGTACAGGTCGGCCTGCGCGGTGGTGGCGTCGACCGTGAACAGCTGGGACCGCGGCCGAGCGGCGGCGTCCGCCAAGCGGCCGACCGCGTCCTCGGCGCCCGCCATCAGATCGAGGGCGTCCGTGCGGCGGTGCCCGCACGCCGCCGTGTAGGCCGCTGTCATGAGCAGCGTCGCCGCCACCGCCCGGGAGATGTCGCCCGGGCCCTGGCCAAGCGATCCGGCAGTGCGGCGCAGGAGGTCAATCGCGGCGGCCGGGCGGTCGGCGCGCCGCATCGTGATCGCCAGGACGCGGGCCGCCTCTCCCTGAACCACGGGGTCACCGCTGGCCTGGGCCGCAGCGAGAGCTCGGTCCGCCGCTGGCCAGGCGACGTCCGAATGGCCCTTCAGCGCGAGTTCCGTCGCCAGCACCCAGGCACGGGCCACGTACGCATGCGCGTCCTCCCGGGCCCGGCCGGCCGACGCGTCCCGGGTCGACTGGGCCGTGCTCAGCAGGCCAGGCAGAGCGGCACCGAGATCCTCGTACCGGGCGGCCGTGAACTGCGAGCGCGCTGCGGCCAGCGCTCGGCCGAGCTCCTGAAGCGACACAGGCACCGAAGCTGTCGGCTCGTAGAGCGCCCCGACGATCCGGGTCGACGCATCCGGCCGGGCCGCGGCCGTCGCCGTTGCCGGGAGTGCCGAGGCTCCGGCGGCTGCCATACCGGCCACGAGCAGCTGCCTGCGGAGCATGACGTCCTCCTGATTCGGGGTCACATCTCGCGCCAGAGTAGCCGCTCCACCCAGGCCAAGGGTGTCAAGCTGCAGACCCAACACCTGGACGATCACGGCGAGCGAGTGGTCGGCCGGCCGCAGCAGGCCCGCCTCCACCCGGCTGATCGCGGACGCCGAGTAGCCGCAGGCCTGGCCCAGTTGAGCCTGAGTCATCCGCCGTGCGCACCGGGCGGACCTGATGGCCGTCCCGAGCTGACGTTGGCGCTGACGCGACACGACGCCCCCTCCGACTACGCGGGGCCGCCACCGTATCGGCAAGACCGCGCCCACAGGCAGGGCGTGCACAGGGTGTGCGGAGCACGCACACGGCGTGCGGGCGCCGCCTCCATGCCTCCCTGAGCGGCTGACGGACGGGAAGCCTGGTGAGTGCCCCGGCCGGGCGCCTCACCATCCACCTCTCACCCAGAGGAGAGTGCGTCATGAGTGCAGCCCTGCTCGACCGCCCCGAGGTGCAGAATCCGGCCCACGACACCTCGCAGCCCGGTAGCCTGCCGCACAGCGACCAGCCCGCGGCCGCCATGGCCTGCCCGATGTGCGGGTCGGGCGCCACCTACCAGACCATGGACGGCCGGTGGGGCTGCACCCAGTGCGGCTCGACCTGGGCCTGAGCAAGCAGGAGGACGGCAGCATGCCGATCTGCGCCGAGTGCTGCACAGCGGATGCAGTCATCGAGGACCTGGACGTGGACCCCCCTCGGCCGTGGTGCCTGGGGTGCGCCACCGCCCTGGTCGCCGCAGGTGACCCGGTGATCAACTACCGGGCCCTGACGGCCTCGGCAGCCGAGTACTCGCGTACCCTGACGGCCCGCAGCACCGCGACGTTGCCGTTCGGGTAGCTGCCGACCGACCACACGACGAACGCGCCCCCGCCCGGCCGAAGCCGAGCGGGGGCGCGGTAGTTCAGAGGCGGAGCCCAGCGAGGACAGCCACCAGCGCGGCCAGCAGTCCCGAGACGATCCCGACGACGGAGAACACCGGCTGCACCTGTCCGGCTGCCACACTTCCTCGGCGGCAGTCCGGGACCCGCTCACCCTTGACCGGGTGCCCTCTTGGTCGGCGAGCGTGGGTCCTGTGGAGCAACCCCCGCGAGCGCGGGGCCGACGTGACGTCGCTCCAGCTGGCCGGCGCCCCGGTGGAGCAACCCCCGCGAGCGCGGGGCCGACCCCGCATCCGTCCTCAGCGGCCTCATCCACTCGGAGCAACCCCCGCGAGCGCGGGGCCGACGCTTGCTGACCTGCGGTGATTCGCTTCAGCGAGCGCTATTTGATTCAGTTCGATTCGGTTGGCTATCCATAGTGGAGCTCATGGGTTGTTGGTGGAGTTGGCTGGCTTTGTGGTGATGGTGGACTGGATGGCAAGTGGCGAGCGGGACTTCGCAGGCGGGCTGACGCTGACCAGGGGCACGGTGGAGGTTCCCGGGTCGAAGACGCTTGGGGACGGCGGGGCGAGGAGGTGCCCCGGTGCGCGGTACAACCGCGCAC